>NZ_CP059181.1:0-300000 GCF_014251235.1 Blattabacterium cuenoti
ATGGATAATGAAGCTTTAATAGATTCTTTTTCAGATTTTAAAAGTGAAAAAAACATAGATAGAGTTAGTCTTATGGCTATTTTAGAAGAATCTATACGATGTGTATTAAGGAAAAAATATGATTCATCCAAAAATTATGATATTATTGTTAATCCCGATCAAGGAGATTTGGAAATTTGGAGAAATCGCATTGTAGTTAAAGATGGGATGGTAAAAGATCTTAATAAAGAAATAGAATTATCTACAGCACGAAAAATAGAAGTAGATTTTGAAATTGGAGAAGAAGTAACAGAAAAAGTAGAACTAAAATCTCTTGGAAGAAGAGCTATTTTAACCTTAAGGCAAAATTTACTTTCAAAAATAAATGAATTTGATTATACTAATACTTATAAAAAATTTAAAAATAAAATTGGTGAAATTATTCATGTAGAAGTATATCATATTTTACCAAATCAAATTATTATGAGAGATGAAGAACAAAATGAAATGGTTTTACCTAAAAAAGAACAAATTCCAAATGATTTTTTTCGTAAAGGAGATCCAGTTAGAGCATTGGTAAAAAGAATAGATTGGAAAGATAATAAACCTTTAGGTATTTTAACTAGAAAAGATGATTCCTTTTTGGAAGAACTTTTTAAATTAGAAATACCAGAGGTTTCTGAAGGATTAATAACTGTTAAAAAAGTAGCTCGTATTCCAGGTGAAAAAGCTAAAGTAGCAGTAGAGTCTTATGATGATAGAATCGATCCTGTTGGAGCTTGTGTAGGAATAAAAGGATCTAGAATACATCCTATTGTTAGAGAATTAAAAAATGAAAATATAGATGTTATAAATTATACAACTAATATACAATTGTATATAACAAGATCTTTAAGTCCTGCAAAAGTTTCTATGATGGAAATCCATGAGAAGAATAAATTCGTCAATGTCTATCTAAAATTAGATGAAATATCTAAAGCTATTGGAAAAGGAGGACAGAACATACGTTTAGCTAGTTTATTAACAGGTTATAAAATACATGTATTTCAAGATTTTCCTTATGAAGATGACGTAGAACTGACTGAATTTTCTGATGAAATCGAAAAAGAGGTTATTGAAAAATTTCATAAAATCGGTTTAAATACCGCAAAATCTATTTTAAATTCTATAAATAAAGATTTAAGTAAACGTACTAATCTTGAAGAAGAGATTATAAATAAAGTAGTTTCAATCTTAAAAAAAGAATTTGAAGAAGAATTAAATATATAATAAAATCATGATTTTTTACCTAAATTTTTATTTTTTTTCTTATGACTGATAAGATCAGATTAAAAACCGTATTAACTAAATTAAATATTTCTTTACAGAGAGTCATTAATTTTTTACAAAAAAAAGGGATTAAAATAGAAAATAATCCAAATACGAAAATAGAAGAACAAGTATACAAATTTTTGGTTAAAGAATTTCAGACTTATAAAGACATACGAGATGCTTCGGAAAAAGCTCTTATAAAAAATAGAATAGAAACGGAAAAAATAAAAGAAGAATTATTAAAATCTAAAAACAATACTCAAATTATTCGCGCAAAATCAGAAAATTTAATTGAATTGAAAAAAATAGGAAAAATAGATATTGATATATTAGATAGATCTCGTGATGAAAAAATTAAAGAACAAAAAAAATTTGGAAAAAAATCATCTGTAAAATATGAAAAAAATATCAAATCTTTTGTAGAAAAAAAAATAGATAAACTCATTACACATGATAATAATAAACATAAAAAAGATAAACCAGAACATATAGATACTATCTATAAGAAATTAGATGGAGTAATATTAACTGGAGATAGAATTGATTTATCTCAATTCGAGAAAAAAAAGAAACAAGAAAAAAATATTAAAAGAAGACGTAAAAGAATTAAAAAAGAAATTATTGTAGAGGATATAAAAAATCCTTTTACAAGAAGAAAAGAAGAAAAAAACAGAAAAAATTTCTTTAGAAATTCATTTTCTTTTGATAAAAAAGAGAGAATCAAAAAAAAGAAAACTTCATACAAGTTAGAAATAACAGACGAACAAATAGAAAAACAAATTAAAGAAACTTTAGAAAAAATTTCTTCAAAAGGAATAAAATCAAAAGCTTACAAAATTAGAAAAGAAAAACGTCAACATAAAAAGGAAAAAAGAATTTTACAAGACGAAATAGAAAACAAAAAACAAGAAAAAGTACTTAAAGTAGCTGAATTTACAACGGTTAATGAATTAGCATCTATGATGAATGTTAATGCTACAGATGTTATTGTTTCCTGTATGTCTTTAGGAATTATGGTAACCATGAATCAAAGATTAGATGCAGAAATATTGACATTAGTTTCAGACGAATTTGGATATAATGTAGAATTTGTAGGTCTAGATTTAGAGGAAGCAATACAAGATGATAAGGATTTAGAAGAAAATTTAGAAAAAAGACCTCCTATTATCACCGTAATGGGTCATGTTGATCATGGAAAAACGTCTTTATTAGATTACATCAGGAATACAAATGTTATTGCTGGAGAAGCGGGAGGAATTACTCAACATATAGCGGCTTATAGTGTTGAATGTTCTAATAAGAATAGTATTACTTTCTTAGATACTCCAGGACATGAAGCTTTTACAGCTATGCGTGCAAGAGGGGCACAAATAACTGATATAGCAGTCATAGTTATTGCTTCTGATGATCAGGTTATGCCTCAAACAAAAGAAGCTATTAGTCATGCTCAAGCAGCAAATGTTCCTATTATTTTTGTACTTAACAAAATAGATAAGATAAATTCACGTCCTGATAAAATTAGAGAGCAATTAGCAAATTTAAATTTTTTAGTTGAAGAATGGGGAGGAAAATACCATTCTCAAGAAATATCTGCAAGATTAGGGACCGGGATAAATAAACTCTTAGAGAAAGTCCTCCTAGTTTCCGAACTTCTTAATTTAAAAGCAAATCCAAATAAACCAGCAACAGGAACAGTTATAGAAGCTTCTTTAGATAAGGGTAGAGGTTATATAACAAGCATGCTTATACAATCTGGAACTTTAAATATAGGAGATTATGTATTAGCTGGAAGTCATCATGGGAAAGTAAAAAGCATGTTGGATGAACGAGGAAAAAATATTTTCTTAGCTGGTCCTTCTAAACCTATTACCATACTAGGACTAAATGGAGCTCCTGCCGCAGGAGATAAATTTAAAGTTTTTAAAGATGAAAAAGAAGCAAAACAGCTTGCATCAAGAAGAGAACAATTGAAGAGAGAACAAAACATAAGAGCTCAAAAACATTTAACTTTAGATGAAATAGGAAGACGTATAGCTCTTGGAGATTTTAAAGAACTTAAAATTATTCTTAAAGGAGATGTAGATGGATCCGTTGAAGCTCTATCAGATTCACTTCAAAAACTATCTATAAATACCATTATGGTAAGTCTTATATACAAAGGAGTTGGTCAAATAACAGAATCTGATGTTTTACTAGCTAGTGCTTCTGACGCTGTTATCATAGGATTTAATGTACGTCCTAATCATGGATCTAAGAATATGGCAAAAAAAGAAAATATAGAAATTAGAACTTATTCAGTCATCTATGATGTCATAAATGATATAAAAGAAGCGATGGATGGAATGTTGTCTCCTACAATAAGAGAAAAAATATTGGGAAATGCGGAAATAAGGGAAATATTTAAAATTCCAAAAATTGGAACTATAGCTGGATGTATGGTGATAGAAGGAAAATTATTACGTTATTCAAAAGTTAGATTAATTAGGGAAGGAATAGTAATTCATAATGGTCTTTTTACTTCTCTAAAACGTTTTAAAAAAGATATAAAAGAAGTATCTAAAGGATATGAATGTGGTATAGGAATAAAAGATCATCATGATCTTAAACCTGGAGATATAATAGAATCTTATGAAGAATTAAAAACTACTACTGTAAAAAAAATCCAAAAAAAATTAGTGAACTAACATGTTTTATAGAACACATAATTGTGGTGAACTGACAAAAAAAGATCTTGGTAAAAAAGTAGTTTTATCTGGATGGATAAAAAACATAAGAAACTTAGGTTCCTTATGTTTTTTAGATCTTAGAGATTTTTTTGGAATTATCCAACTTTTTTTTTCAAAAAAATTTATTATTAAAAATAAACAAGATCATATAGAATTAGGAAAAGAATTTTTAATTCAAGTGGAAGGTGAAGTAGTAAAAAGAAAATCTAAAAATAAAAAGATACCTACAGGAGAAATAGAAATACTAGTTTCAAAATTAGAAATTTTGAATTTTTCCTTATCTCCTCCTTTTCTTATAGAAGAAAAAACAGATGGAGATGAAGAAACTAGAATGAAATATAGATATCTTGATATTAGGAGAAATTCTATAAAAAATAATTTAATACTTAGACATAATATTTCTTTAGAAATACGAAATTATCTTTCTAATAACGGTTTTCTAGAAATAGAAACACCTATTTTAATAAATGAAACACCTGAAGGAGCTAGAAGCTTTGTTGTTCCTTACAGAAATCATAAGGGTCTGTTTTATTCATTACATCAATCTCCTCAATTATTCAAACAATTATTGATGATAGGAGGGATAGATAAATATTTTCAAATAGTAAAATGTTTTCGAGATGAAGATGCTCGTTCCGATCGTCAAATAGAATTTACACAAATAGATTGTGAAATGTCTTTTGTAGATATGAATGACGTTTTAAATTTTTTTGAAAAATTTATTAAGCATTTATTCAAGAAAATAAAAAATATTCAATTAGAACCTTTTAGATGTATTCCTTATACTAAATCTATTCAATGTTATGGAACAAATAGTCCTGATTTACGTTTTGAAATGGAATTTATCGAATTAAATGATTTTTTCTTAAAAAAAGGAATTTTTTCTTTCCAAAAAGAAAAATTAACAATAGGAATAAAAGTTCCTAATTTTGCTCATTACACATGTGATAAAATTAATTCTATTTTAAAAGGAATAAAAGAACTAAAAATTAACGAAAAAGAGATTTTTTGGATCAAATTTTTACCGAATAAAAAATTTTTTTCTTCTCAAAAAGAATTATTTAACAATGAAAACTGCAAAATCATTTTGCAATATTTTAAAGCAGTACCTGGAGATTTATTATTCATTATTCATGGAAAAAGAAAAGAAACAAGAGAAAAAATGAGTAAAATTCGTCTAGAAATGACAAAAATTTTAAATGTAAAAAATACTAAAATATATAAACCTATATGGATTATAGATCTTCCTCTTTTAGAATGGAACGAAAAATCTAAAAAATTTAAATCTTTTCATCATCCTTTTACAAGTCCAGTAAAAGAAGATTTACATTTTTTAGATGAAGAAAAAAAAGAAAATATAGAAAATATTCGTGCTAACTCCTATGAGTTGATCATAAACGGAGTAGAAATAGGAGGAGGTTCTATACGAATTCATAATAAAAAAATACAAAAATCTATTTTTAAACATTTAGGATATTCTGAAAAAGAAATAGAATATGAATTTGGTTTTTTCAATAAAGCTTTAGAATACGGAGCTCCTCCTCATGGTGGTATTGCTTTTGGATTAGATAGATTATTAGCTATATTAGAAGGAAATGAAAATATAAAAAATTTTATCGCTTTTCCAAAAAATAATTCTGGAAGAGATTTAATGATCAATACTCCATCCACTTTAAAAAATGAAAAATTAAAAGAATTAAATCTAAAATAATTTTTTCATATACAACTATTTTTATATCTTAAAGAAGATTCTTTGTAAATAAGAATAGCTTCTTCTTGATTTTTCCAATCTCCTATTTTTACTTTTTTCTTTTCTAAATCTTTGTATACTAAAAAGAAATGTTCAATTTCTTTTTTAGAATGAAATGAAATTTCATCAATATTGTTGATAGTATTATAATTTGGATCTGATAGAGGAACACAAATAATTTTTTCATCTTCTCCCTTTTCGTCTTTCATAAAGAAAACCCCTATTGGCTTTACTTTTATTAAACATCCAGGGATGGTTGGTTCTGTTAAAAAAACTAAAACATCCAATGGATCACCATCTTTTGAAAGAGTTTTTGGAATAAAACCATAATCTGTAGGATAACTCATAGGAGAATATAAAACTCTATCTAACCGAATAAAATGATTTTTTTTATCAAATTCATATTTATTTCTACTTCCTTTTGGAATTTCTATTAAAACATCGAAAGTAATTATTTTCATATTATTTTTGTATAACAATTGAATTTTTCTAAATATAACGCTACTTTTTTTGCAAATCCTCCACCTAAAACTCCATCAATTACTCTATGATCATAAGAATGAGACAGATAAACTTTATGCCTTATTCCAATAAAATCACCTTCTGGAGATTCTATTATGGATAATTTTTTCTGTATTAAACCTATAGCCATAATAGCAACCTGTGGCTGATGTATTATTGGTGTTCCAAAAAGATTACCAAAGCTACCTATATTACTAATAGTATAAGTTCCACCTTTAGTTTCATCAGGTTTTAATTGATTAGATCTAGCTCTTTTTATTAAATCATTAATAATTTTTATTAAACTTCCTAAACTATAGGAATCTGCATTTTTAATAACAGGAACTATCAAATTTCCATTAGGTAATGCAGTTGCTAATCCTATATGAATATTTCTTTTCTTGATAATATTAGTTCCATGAACAGAAATATTAATCAAGGGATGATCCTTTATTGCTTTAACTACACATTCTACAAAAACAGACATTAATGTTAATTTTTTTCCTGTTTTTTTTTGGAAAATATCTTTTATTTTATCTCTCCATTTTACAATATTTGTCACATCTGCTTCTACAAAAGAAGTCACATGTGCAGATATATTTTTGCTTTTGATCATGTTAGAAGCTGTTATCTTACGAATTCTATCCATCTCAACTATTTCTTCTTCTTCTGCTTTATGATAAAGAATAGAATCTTTTTTATTTTTTTTAGAAAAAGTGACATAATTAGGATAAATAATTTTATTACATTTTTTTAAATGAATATATTCTATAATATCCTTTTTACTTACTCTATTCTTATATCCAGTCCCTACTATAGATTCTAATTCAGATAAACTTAATCCTTCCTTATGAGCTATAGTTCTAACTAAAGGAGAATAAAAACGTTTATAGCCTTTACTTAATTGATTTTCTGTTTCTATAATGGCAATAGAACTTCCTACCTTAGCTACTTCATTTGAAGAAAACAATTTTTTTTTCAATATTCCGTTTACAGGAGAAGAAATCTCAGTATCTATTTTATCTGTAGCAATTTCTACTAAAATGTCTTCTTTTTTTACATAATCTCCTTCGTTTTTTAACCAACGAATGATGGTAGCCTCAGCTATACTTTCCCCCATGGATGGAAGGGTCAAATTATACTTGGCCATCTAAACTTATCCTTTTATATTATTATTTTTGTTTAAAAAAAAATCAAATTAAAATATGAAAATTCTTTCGTTAAACCAAATAAAAGATGCAGATCAATATTGTATTGATAACGAAGATATTTCGTCCATAGAGTTAATGGAAAGAGCAGCAAGAAAATGTTATGACTGGATAATTAATTTTTTTGATAAAAAACTTAAAAAAGTTATTTTATTAGCAGGAAGAGGAAAAAATGGTGGAGATGGCCTTTCTTTAGCTAAAATGTTATCCGAACATGGAATTATAGTTACTATATATGAACTAAACATATCCAATAATATTTCCAAAGAATTTATTTTTACCAAAAAAAAAATCATAAAATACGGAATAGAGTTAAAATATATTAATGATGGAGATCCATATCCTTCTTTTAAAAATGAAGGAGATTGTATAATTGATGCTATTTTTGGAATAGGATTAAATCGTCCTATTAACAACCCTTATTGGATTTCTTTTTTTCATTTTATAAATGAAAAAAAATTTAAATATGTTATATCTATAGATGTTCCTTCTGGACTTTTTATAGAAGAAAAAAAAGATATTCTTTACAAAAGAATAATAAAATCTACTCATACCTTAACTTTTCAAGTCCCAAAACTTCCCTTTTTTTTTCCTGATTATGAAGATTATATTGGAAAATGGTTTCTATTAGATATTGGATGGAAAGAAGAGTATACACATCATATGTCCGTAAAAAATTTCTTTATAGATAAAAAAAGTATTCATTCTATATACAAAAAAAGAAAAAAGTTTACTCATAAAGGAAATTACGGTCATGGACTTCTTATAGGAGGTAAATATGGGATGATGGGTTCTATGGTCCTTTCAGCTAAAGCATGTCTTCGAATCGGTATTGGAAAATTGAGCGTATATGTCCCAAGTTGTGGATATCAAATAATCCAAACTCTTATTCCAGAAGTTATTGTAGTAACAGATCCAAAAAAATATTTTATAAGTAAAATACCTACTCAAAATCTTTCTTCTGTCAATACTATTGGAATAGGAATGGGGATAGGAAAAAATCCTGAAACTTCTTTTGCTCTAGAAACTTTTTTAAAGAAAAATAAAAAAAAATCCTTGGTAATAGACGCAGACGGAATAAATATACTATCAGATAGAGTAGAATTACTTTCTTATCTTCCTGAAGAGACTATTCTTACTCCACATTATAGAGAATTTTCTAGATTATATGGAACTTGGATTAACGATTATCAAAAACTGGATAAAATAAAAGAAATATCAATTCGATATACCATTTATATAGTATTGAAAGGTGCTCATACAGTAATTTCAACTCCTGATGGTGAACTTTATTTTAATAGCACAGGAAATCCAGGAATGTCAACAGCAGGAAGTGGAGATGTTCTTACAGGAATTATTACTGGTTTATTATCTCAAGGTTATTCACCTAAAGAATCATGTTTATTAGGAGTTTATATACATGGATTATCTGGAGATTTAGCTTCCATGGAAAAAACAGAAGAATCCATAATAGCTGGAGATATTATAGATTACATAGGTAAATCTTATCAAAAAATAAGAAAATAAAAAAAAGGAAATATTTTTTATTTATTTTATCGTAGGATAAGACGATATCCTATTGTATACACAAGAATTAGAATACAAGTGAAAAAACTTGCTTTAAAAAATAAATCTCCATTTTTTATATAAAATGTCTTTTTTCTATTAAGAAAAATTTTATGAGATAAAACACCTTCTTTTCCATATGGAAGAGAAGAAATAATTTCTCCTTTTTCATTGATAACGCAAGAAACTCCTGTATTAGCTGATCTCGCTATATATTTCCTATTTTCAATAGCTCTAAGACGAGCATAATATAAGTGCTGTTTATGCCCTTGTGAAAAACCCCACCATCCATCATTAGTGATGATAACTATAAAATCTGCATTTTTTCTAAAAAATTTGGAAACATATTCTCCAAAAACAGATTCGTAGCATATAATAGGTGCTATTTTAATATCTAAATCAGGATGTACAAATACATTTTGTATATTCTGTTTTCCATGTTCCATTACTATTCCTCCAAAATTCAGTAAAATGTTTCCTAATATAGGATAAAGAAATTTTTTATAAGGAAAAGTTTCCACTCCTGGAACTAATTTATATTTATGATGAATACTAATATCATTAGAATTTCCAATTTGAATAATTGAATTAAAAATATCTAACCATTGTATACGATTTTTAAAAAAAATTGGAATAGAAGTTTTGCTTTTCTTCTCTTTATTAGAATAAAGACTATATGATTCTATCCCTGTAATAAACACAGAATTTGGATATTTTTTAATAGACTTTTTAAATATAGAAATTAATTTATTTTTAGATATCTTATTTATAGATATTTTACCATACCTAAATCCAGGTAATGTTGTTTCAGGAGCTATTATAAAAGTTTTTTTTACAAAATATTTTTTCTTATCTATTAAATTTTTAATTTTTATAATTAGTTTTCCCGTAGATATTTTATATTTTTCATGATATGGATCAATATTTGGTTGTAAAATAAAAACATCTGCTGTTTTTTTGTTTTCATTTGTATATGTTATATATATGTAGTTAGAAATGAAAATTAGAAAAAATATTATTCCTATATTTATTAATATATTTTTATAAAAAATTAATTTATTCTGATTTTTATGATAGATTCTTATAGAATTCATAAATCCTATATTCACACACCATACCCATAATGTTCCACCTAAAGATCCTGTATATTCATACCATTGAATCCATTCCGTCTGGTTAGAAAAACCATTTCCTAAATTTAACCAAGGCCAAGATAATTCCCATTCTAAATGCATTTTCTCAAATGATATCCAAAAACAAACTAAAAAAAGATAGCCTATTCTTTTGCTTTCTACTTTTTTTCTTATAAATGAATAAGAAATAAAAATCATAGACATCAAAAAAGAATTAATAAGAATAGGGATTAAATAAGCTTCTACAGAAAAAAATCCATTAGGTTTTCTTGCATAAGAAAGCCACCATGTAGAACGCCCATTCCATATTAAAAAGGATAGAAAAGACCAAATAAAAATACCTTTACAAGAAGGATGATCTTCTATATATAAAAGAGGAATAAAAGCTATAAATAGAAATAAAGGATGACCATCAGTAGGCCAACCTAATCCTAATAAAATTCCTGAAAAAATACTATATAAAAAAAATTTTATCTTCTATAGATGATTTGTTAATCGAATATTTTTCCATAGTGGAGCTGGCGGGATTTGAACCCGCGTCCAAACAAGTATGAAAAAGGATTTCTACATATTTATCCAAATATTATTTTTTCAGATTAATATCGGTATTTGGATACCTAATTTTAATCTTAGATTCTGAAAAAATTAATAGGAAAACATAAGAATCATCCGTTTTCTTATTCTTGTATTTTGAGTACCTCTATGTCAGAAATCACAAGAAAAAATTTCCGAGAGATATTTTGCTTCTGTATTTTGATTCACAGATAAAACTTAAATGAAATATATTATTATTTCATTAAGCAGCAAAAGCGTATTGTTTTTCGCCATTTATATATTTGTAACGAGGTATTTACGTGTATCACCTTACGTAACACGATATGCTTTCCTTCCATCATAACAATCTTGCTGTCTATTCCTGATATCAGCCCCTATTCGTTTTTTTTTTCAAGATAAGATAAGTTGAAGGAAGATAAGAAAAATATTTTAAAACAAAAAATTTATTAGTTTATAGTAAACTAGTTTGATTAGATAAATCTAATCTGATAAAAATAAATAATAAAATAGTAAAAGACCAAAGAGATGACCCTCCGTAACTGAAAAATGGTAAAACAATTCCTATTGTAGGAAATAACCCCATAACCATACCTAAATTTATGATAAAATGTATGAAAAAAATATTTCCAACTGAATATCCAAAAATTCTTCCAAAAATATTTTTTTGCCTTTCTGATAAAAAATATATCCGACTAATAAATAATAAATAAAAAACAATTAAGGTTACACTTCCTATGAATCCCCATTCTTCTCCTACCGTACAGAAAATGTAATCTGTATGTTGTTCAGGAACAAATTTACCTTTTGTAATTGTTCCTTTTTTATATCCTTTTCCAAAAAATTTACCAGAACCAATTGCTGTTTTAGAATAAAGAAGATTATATCCTACATTTTCTCTATATTTTTTATCAAATTCATTTTTAAATAGAATATTAATTCTATCCTTATGATGTTTTTTCAAAAAATTTTGATAAAAAAATGGAGAAATAAAAACGAAAATGGAAAAAAAGATAAAAAAAATGAAGTAAAAAAATATGTCATTTATAGATCTTTTTTTTTTTAGAAATAAAAAAAGCAAAAAAATTGTAAATAAAAAAAATATAATAATCCAAGATGATATGTTTAATGATAAAAAAAATAAAAAAATTGAAACAAAAGCATAGAATAAAAAAAATATAGATAAACCTTCTCTATACAGAGTAAGAATAAAGGAAAAAAAGACTATAGATGATCCTGGATCTGGTTGAAGAAATATTAGAATCATTGGCAATAATAACGTTATAATTATATATAATAGAGTTTTTTTATTTTTTTTAATATCGCTATTTTCTTGGCTCATAATATGAGAAATCATTAAAGATGTTGATATTTTAGATAATTCGGAAGGTTGAAAACTTATAGGACCAAAAACATACCAGGATTTCGATCCATTTATATTTTTACCGAAAAAAAAAACCCCAATTAAAAGAAGTAATGTAAACAAGAAAAAAAATGGAGAAAAATATTTATAATGTATAGGTTTAAATAAAAAAACGATAAAAATACAGCAAAAGCTCAATACTATCCATATTATCTGTTTTTCCGCTTTTTCATAAGAAACAGAATATAGATTCATATACCCGAAGAAAATCATAAAAATATAAATGACAATAATACAAAAATCTATATTTCTTAATAATATTTTATTTCTCCTTATTTTCAAGATAATTTTAAAATTTAAAAAATTTATCTTTTTTTCATTTTTGCTATATAATTATAAACTTCTTCTAAACCTGATGTCATTATTTTTTTTTCCAGATTTTTTCTATGTACACAATTTCTAATATATTTTTCAGCAATAAGACTAGCTATAGGACCAGCCCAACGAGATCCAAAGCCTCCATTTTCTATAATTACAGAAATAGCTATTTTAGGATTTTCTACTGGAGCAAACAAAATAAATATAGAATGGTCTGGAAGATGAATTATTTTATGATTTAACTTAATAAAATTTTGAGAAGTTCCTGTTTTTCCTGCCATTCTAATATCAGAAGATTTAAAATTTCTACCAGTTCCAATTACAAAAACCTTTTCCATTCCATGGATAATTAAATCAAAATACTTTTTTTTTACTTTTGTATATTTTGCTGAATTATAATTAGAATTTTCGATAGGTTTATGATTAATATATTTTACAATATGTGGAGTATAAAAAAAACCTTTATTAGCTATAGCGCAAGTCATATTAGCTAATTGAATAGGTGTTACATTAATCTCTCCTTGTCCGATGCTATTTGAAATTATTGTTAGAGCATTCCATTTTGTATATCCATATTTTTTATTATAATATTCTCCAGAAGGAATAATTCCTTTCTCTCCTGTTGCTAAATCATTATAAAAATAATTTCCAAAACCAAAACTTTTAATAATATCACACCATTCATTTACTCCTTTTGTTAAATTTTTTGGATATTTTTCAATCACTCGTTTATATACTTTTGCAAAGTAAGTATTACATGAAACAGCAACAGCCGTTTCTAATCCTATTGGATAACCATGAAAACCAGAATGACAGTGAATCTTTTTTTTCCCGTATTTGAATCCTTTATAACATATAAAAGTCGTATTTTTATTTACTACTCCCATTTGAAGACCAACTAATTCCGTTAATAATTTAAAAGAAGAAGCAGGTGGATAACGTGCTTGTGTCGTTCTATCTAATAAAGGATAATCTATTCTATTTTCAATTAATTTTTTGAATTCCTTAGAACGATTAATTCCTACAAATAAATTAGGATTGTTTATTGGACTAGAAACAAGAGAGAGAATCTCTCCAGTTTTAGGATTAATAGCTACTATTCCTCCTTTTTTATGATACATTAATTTTTCTGCATAATTTTGCAATTCCCAATCAATAGTTAATGAAATATCATTTCCACTAACAGCTTTTATATTATTCTTTTTATTATTATAACTTCCTATAATACTTCCGTTTTTATCTTTTATCCAATATTTAACACCTTTTTTACCTCTCAATATTTTTTCATAAGATTTTTCTACTCCAGCCCAACCTATAAAATCTCCCATTTGATAATAATTGGATTCTTTTTTAATAACTTCTTGAGTTACTTCACCTATATATCCAAATATATTAGCTGCACTTTCTACTTTGTAATCTCTAAAAGATCGTTTTGTCCAGTCAAAACCTTTAAACTTATAAAGTTTTTCCTGTATAGTAGCAAATTTTTCTTTTGAAATAAAAGAAAGAAAAACAGAAGGTAAATACTTTGAATAATCTTTTGCTTTTTTTAAATTTTTATAAAATGTTTCTTTTTCTATCCCCAATAAATTACAAAATTCTACGATATTAAAATGTTCATCAACATGCATAGGAACAACTATTAGTTCATAAATAGATTTATTAAAAACTAATAAATTATTTTTTCTATCAAAAATATAACCCCTCTCAGGGATGATAATTTCTTGTTTTATAGAAGTATTAAATGCGTTTAATATATATTTTTCAGTATATATTTGTATATAAAACAATCTTATTATAAAAATTAAACCTATAGAACTTAGTAGAATGTAAAATACGTATAACTTTTTCAATGTTTAATTTTTCTAAAAAAAAAATATATAATACATAAAATTGTTGTAAAAATACTGCTAAATACAGTTTTCAGTAAAATTATATTATTAAAATGAGAAGTTTTTATTATTTCTAATATCAATAAAGAAAAATGGTGAGTGCTAATTAACGAAAATAAATAAAGAATTTTTCTTAGAAAAGGTAAATCATAAGTAGAAAAATTTTTTTGATTAATGAAATTTTTTCCATCAAAAAATTGTATAAATTTTAATCTAAAAAAAGAAGAAAAGGTTAAAGAAAAAGCATGTATTCCTCCTGAATTCATGCAAAAATCTATAATACATCCAGTTATAAAAGAAAAAAACAAAAAAATAAATTTATTTCCAGAATAAGGATAAATGAATATAAAAAGCACATATATATATATGTACCACCATCCATAAAGAATTGGATTTAATATAGATATCTGAACCAAACATAGAATAAAAATAGAAAAGATCTGTATGAAAAAATTCTTAATAGAATTCATTATTTTTTTTCTTCTTTAGGATGAATATTATTCCATTCCTTTCTGAATAAATTTTTCACAACATAAGCATTTTCTATAGTAGAAAAATTAGAAAAAAGTTTCACCTTTATTATGTAATTAGCACGATCTTCATCAAGTTTATAAGAATCAACTTTACCAATTGGAATACCCTCAGGAAAAGTAGCAGATTTTCCATCTGTTTCTACTATATCTCCATTAGAAAAAAAAGAATATCTAGATATATCATACAATACAACATATTCATGGTTTAATCCATCCCAGCTAATTGTCCCAAAATATTTATTTTTTCTTAGTCTAGCATTAACTTTAATTTTTGCATTCAAAAGAGAAATAGCTATACTAAAATGTGGAGATGTTTTGGTTATAATTCCTGCTATTCCATCAGATAAAATGATCCCCATATCTATCCTAATTCCATCTAAACTACCTTTATTAATAGTTATATAATTTTCTTGTTGATGAATGCTATTATTAATAATTTTAACAGGTGTATAAACATATTGTTGTAAATAAACTACATTATCTTCATTAAAATCTTTAATGACTTTTTTGATTTTAGAAGAAAAAGATGAATGACGTAAACTTATATTTTCATTTATCAATCTTTGATTTTCAACTTCCAATAAAAAATATTGACGTAATTTATAAATAGATTCATAGATATTTCCTATAATAAAATTAGAAGATCCAGTATATATATACTGATAAAGTTTATTTTTTGAATTTGAGAAAGAAAGAAAAATAGCTGATAATTCTAACAAAAGAAAAAAAAGAAAAAAACGCCATTTTAGTAAAAAATTGAAAAATTCACGCATAATAAAACACCTATTTCATTAAAAATGTAAATTTATCAATATTTTTTAAAGCTACTCCTGTCCCTTTAACCACAGCTCTCAAAGGATCCTCTACTAAATAAACAGGAAGACCCGTTTTTTTAGAAATTCTTTTATCTAATCCTCTCAGAAGAGATCCACCTCCAGCCATATATATCCCTGTTTTGTAAATATCAGCAGCAAGTTCTGGAGGAGTTCTAGATAAAGTTTCCATAACTGCATCTTCTATACGTAAAATAGATTTATCAAGAGCAGGAATTGTTTCTATATAAGAAATATTCATTTCTTTAGGTTTACCTGTAGCTAAATCTCTTCCTTGTATATGAATATCATCAGGTGGATTTTCTATATTTTCTAAAACTGAACCTATATCTATTTTAATCTTTTCGGCTGTCCTTTCTCCTATATACAAATTATATTTAGTACGTAAAAAATACGATATATCATTAGTAAAAACATCTCCAGCTATTTTTATGGATTTTTGACAAACAATACCTCCTAAAGCTATGACTCCACATTCTGTTGTCCCTCCTCCTATATCTATAATCATATTACCTTCAGGTTTAGTAACAGAAATACCAGAACCAATAGCTGCAGCCATAGGTTCTTCAATTAAATAAACTTCTTTTGCATTAAGGTGTTGAGCAGAATCTTTAACAGCCCTTTTTTCAACTTCTGTAATTCCAGATGGAATACAAATTACCATAGTTAGTGAAGGTGTAAATAATTTTTTATTTATTCCTGGAATTTTTTTTATAAATTCTCTAATCATAAGTTCGGCTACTTGGTAATCTGCTATAACTCCATCTTTTAATGGTTTGTATATTTTTATATTTTCATGAGTTTTTCCTTGCATTTGTTTAGCTTCTTCTCCTACTGCCAATACTTTTTTTGTTCTTATATCTATAGCTATGATAGAAGGTAGATCTACTATTACTTTATTCTTATGCATGATAAGAGTATTGGCTGTCCCTAGATCTATAGCTATTTCTTGAGAAAATAAATTATTCATAAAATCAACTATGCCCATGTTTTTATCATGAAAAAATTTATTCAATTTAAATAAAAAATAATTACATTAAGTATCCACTTTTTTAAGTTTTTTATTAAAATGAAAGATTTACTTGAAAGAACATAGTGTTTTTTTATTGCAAGGGAGTAATAAAGGAAATAAAAGAAAATATCTAGATAGTTCTTTAACTCTTATTTATAAAAAAATAGGAAGGATCATTTCTAAATCTTCTCTTTTCGCATGCGAAGGGTGGAATATGGATGAAAATACACCTATTTTTTATAATAGAGTTTTACATATAAAAACTTTACATTCTCCTATTGATATATTAAAAAATATAACTGAGATAGAAAACCTTTTAGGAAGAAATCCTAAAAAAAAGAATTTATTAAAAAAATATGAAGACAGAGAAATAGATATAGATATTTTATTTTATGATCGTATCATAATTAAAAGTTTTATTTTAACTATACCACACCCTTTATTACATTTTCGTAGATTTATTTTAGAACCTATGTGCGAAATAGCCCCTAATAAATTTCATCCAATATTTCATTTAACTATATTAGAAATATTAGGTTTATGTATAGATCATTGCAAAATTAAAAAGTTAAAAAAATAAATTTTAAATAAAACCTAAATAAAGGTGTTTAGAACAATAATAATATTTCTATCATTTATCTTTTCTTATGAAAAAAATGAAGATTTAAAATCAAAAGAAAAATCTATAAATACAATAAATTCAAAGATAAAGATTAAATATAGTTCTGATAGACAAGAACATAATATAGAAAAAGGAATTTCTTATTTAAATGGTAATTCTTTGATAGAATATCTTGATACAAAAATAAAGTCTGAAAATATAGAATTTAACTGGAAAAAGAAATATATAAAAACTATGGGAAATAAAGAAAAACCAGTTATTATACAAAAAGGGGATTTTTATTTTTCCATATCTAATTTTTTTTACATGAATTTAGATAATAAAAAATGGATCGCTAAAGATGTACATATTCAAAAAAAAAAAGATTATGCTATTATAGCTGAATCTTTTAAAAAAGAAAAAAATTATAGTTTTTTAAAAAAAGTTGTATATATTTCAGATCCATATTTTTTACACAAAAAAGAAAAAAATCCTGATTTTTATTTAAAAACTGATTATATAAAATATTTTCACAAAAAAGAAACAGTACTTACTGGACCTATTTTTTTCTACTTTCATCAAGTTCCCTTACCTATATTCATTCCATTTTTATATATTCCTATAAAAAAAAATGGAATTTCTTCTTTTTATGGAATAAATTATCCAAAAATAGGAGTAAAAAAGAATAAATTATATATAGATAACATTGGTATATTTTTCCCAATTTCTATTTTCAATTTTAAATTAATAGGATCTACATATGGAATTTCGGAATGGAAATTCCGTACTGAAATTGAATATAAATTGAAAAAATTAGGATATAATGGACATCTTCTTTTTAATTATCAATTTTTTTCAAAAAAAAGAACAAATAATTATCAACTAAATTGGAAAAAACATGAAAATACAAAATTTAACTCTAAAGTAGAACTTCATGCAGATATCAATTATGATAAATCAAATTTTTTAGGAAAAGAAACAAATATTCCAAATATAGGATTAAAAAAAAAGATGAAAAATGTTTATTTATTAAATATGGATGTTTATATGATCAAAAATAAAAAAGAAACCCTATTCCATCTTCCTGATATTAATCTTTTTTTTAGAGAAAAAAGATCTTTTTCAAAAGAAAAATTTTTTTTACGTTCATTTTATATAGATTATAAGATAAATACACATAATTCAATTTATTATAAGTACCCTTTCAAAAAAAAAGAAGAATCATTTTTTCATACTACTGAAATAGATAATACTATAAATTTATCTACAAATTTTCCTATTATTTTTTCTTATCCATATATAAAAATATCACCAAATATTTATTATAAAGGTCATTCTTCATGGTTTTTTTTACATTGTAAATCTTTATATCAAATTATTGATTTTTCTATGGATTTTTTATTTCCTTCTATGGAGAAGATTTTTATTTTGGATAAAAAATCTTCTTTTTTAATGGAACCTAAAATATCACCTATGTTTTCATTTAAAATAGATTCTTTTTTTCCTATTTTCCTTCAAAAAAAAGAAGATAAAAATTTTTTTACTGACACTTTTCTTGGTATTAAGAGTAGTAATAGCAGAATAATAATAGATCTATTATTAGATAATAACTTAGAATTAAAAATAAAAACTGAAAAAAGTTCAGAATACAAAAAAATTAAAATACTTGAATTTTTTAAAATTCATTCTTCTTATATCTTTTATGAAAATTTTTTGATGTGGGATAAATTTCATATAACTGGATACACGAATTTTACAAAAAAATTTGGAGTAAAATATGAAGGAAAAATTAGTTTTTTTCATAATAATAAAAAAAATAAAATGAATTTTAATTTTTATGAAAAAAAAGATGGAAAATACGAATTCAATTTGTCTTTTCGATATTATTTGATGAATAATAATATTCTTCTTAATAAAAATGAAAATAATAAAGATTATGTTAATGATAACCATTGTTTTAAATATTCAATTCCAATTGAATTAAAAATTGAATATTTCGAAAAAAATGAAAAAAATAAAAACATTTATTATTTTCTTCATAATTTTTTAATGATAAAAGGATTGATTGAATTAACTAAATACTTTAAAATAGAAATGCATACCAATTATGATTTATTAAAAAATAAAATTACTTTAGCTAAAGTAATTTTTTATAGAGATTTAAGAAGTTTTAAAATAAATTTTAATTGGACACCTATAGGAGAAAAAGATCCATTTTGGTCTTTTTTTATTGGAATAAAAGATCCAAATTTAAGTGATATTATACAATACAAAGTAACAAATAATTAATGAAACATTTTCATGAAAAAAAAATTTTAAGTAAAATACCTACTTTAGGTCCATATAGTTCATGTTTACTGATAGAAAACTTTTTATTTGTTTCTGGTCAAATAGGAATAGATCCAAAAACTAAAAAATTGATTAATATTACCATAGAACAGGAAACAGATAGAGTTATGAAAAATTTGGAAATTATTCTTTTAGAAAGTGGAATAAATTTTAAAGATGTTATAAAAACGTCTATTTTTATAAAAAATATAGAAGACTTATCTAAAATAAATTTTTCCTATTCTAAATTTTTTCATAATTGTTATCCTGTTAGAGAAACAATACAAGTTTCTGGACTTCCAAAAAACGCAAATATAGAAATATCTTTAATAGCATATAAAAAAAATTAAGATGAAAAATTTTTTTTTCTTGTGTCTATTAAATCTAGTATATTTTTATCAAGTTTTTTCTCAAGAAAAAAAAGAAATAAAACTAATTCATGCGGATTTTATACATAAAAACGAAAAAAAATCCAAATTTTTTATAATAGGAAATGTTCATTTCAAATATAAAAAATATCATCTTTTTTGTGATAAAGCTGTTTATTACAAAAAAAACGATATTTTCCATGGATATGGAAATATCCAATTTAAATCAAATGAAAATAGAATTTTTTCTCAAGAAATAGAATGTTCTAGAAAAAAAAAAAATATAAAAATTACAGGAAAAGTTGTTTTTTTTCATCATAATATAAAAATAACATCGAATTCAATAATTTATAATTATGAAAAAAAAATATTTCAAGCTATAAAAAATGTTGTTCTTCATTTTAAAAATGAAATGAAATTGTCTACCAATATTCTAGAATATAATATTCCAAAAAAATTTTTTATCTATAAAAATGGAGGATCTATTTTTCATGGAAACTGTACTATTTTTAGTGAAAGAGGAATGTTTTTTCCTACAGAAAAAAAAGCAGAAGTTAAATATAATGTTAAATTATTATTACATAATTATACAATATTATCTAATTCAATAGAATATCTCTTAAAAAAAGATGAAATACATTTCATTAGTCCTACTGTTATTGAGATAAATAAAACGAATAATTTTTTTTATATAAGAGATGGTTTTTTTTTTCCAAAAAAAGAAGTTTTCTTATCTAAAAAATATTGTATAATTCATTATAATGGTAAAATAGTGACAGGAAAATATTTTTTCTTAAACAGAAGAAAAAAAATTGGATACATTAAAAATGTAATTGTCGAAGAAAAAAATAAAAAAACTTACTTTTTTGGAGATGAAGGCTATTTTGATTTTGTTATAGGATTGTTTTCTTTTAGAAAAAATTCTTTTTTTATAAAAATATTTAAAAACAACTTTTTCTATATTCATTCCGATATTATTAATGTATATATAAAAAACAATAATGTTTATTTAATTAAAGTATTACCTGTAAAAAGTTTTTTTCTTAATGAAAATATTCAAGGAATATCTGATTATATGGAATATAAAGAGATAGATAAATCTATCAAATTCATTGGAAAACCTTTTTTTTGGATAAAAAATCAGCAATTTAACGGAGATACTGTTTTTTTTCATCTAAAAAAAGATTTTTTTTTAGATTCATTAAAAATTTTAAAAAATTCTCTTTATATAAAAAAAATAAATTCAATAGATTTTAATCAAATACAAGGAGAAACTATGATTGGTTTTTTTCAAGAAGAAAATAAATTAAAAAAATTTTTTGTTAAAAAAAATGTAAAGAGTATAATTTATATCTATTCTTCTGATAAAGAAAATAAAATAATCAATAAATCTTCTTGTGAATTTCTATCTGTAAATATAGAAAAAGGAAAAGAAATAAATAAAATATCATGTTTAGATAATACGACTTCTGAAGTTTTTTTTCTAAAAAAGGAATCGTCTACAAAAAAAGATGAACTAAAGTTTTTTCTTCCAAACTTTTCATGGAAAGAAAAAGAAAAACCAAAAAACAAAAAAAATTTTCTATTAAAAAAAATAAAAAAGTATAAAAAAGAAAATATTATAGAAAGAAAAAAAATAAATAAAATAAAAAAAATCAGATTTTTATGAAAAAATTAGAGACTGATTTTATAAAATACCAAACTCAAGTCAGATCTAATCCTATGAAATTAATAATAGATTATGCTGATGGTAATTATATCTATGGAAAAGATGGAAAAAAATATTTAGATTTTGTAGCAGGAATATCCGTTAATACTCTTGGCCATGGGAATAAAGAAATAAAGAAATCTATAAAGGATCAAGTAAATCAATATTTACATACTATGGTCTATGGTGAATTTATACAGGAACCTTGTGTTCAACTTTGCAAAAAGTTATCAGAAAATACACCATATCCATTAAACACGACTTATTTATTAAATACAGGAACTGAGGCTGTTGAATGTGCATTAAAATTAGCTAAATATTATACAGGAAAAGAAGAAATTATATCTTGTAAAAATTCTTATCATGGGAGTACCCATGGCTCTATGAGTCTTATGAATGATGAAAATAAAAAAAGAGTATTTAGACCTCTCCTTCCACTTATTAAATTTACAAAATTTAATAAAATAAAAGAATTAAAATCTTTAATAACCAATAAAACAGCTTGTGTTATTTTAGAAACGATCCATAGTGGTTTAGGAATAACATTACCTACTATCTCTTTTTTAAAAGAAGTAAAAAAAGAATGTAAAAAACATAAAGCTTTGATGATTTTAGATGAAATCCAAACCGGTTTTGGAAGAACAGGAAAATTATTTGCTTTTGAACATTATGATATTGTTCCTGATATACTTATAATGGGAAAAGGAATGGGAGGAGGAATGCCTATTAGTGGACTGATGTCATCCGAAATAATTATGAAAAATTTTTCTCTATTACCTATGAATCATTTAACTACATTCGGAGGAAATGTATTATCTGCAGTAGCATCTTTAAGCACATTAAATCAACTTATTAATTATAAAATAATGGATGATATTTTTATAAAAGAAAAATTAATAAGGAAATATTTAGTCCATAACCAAATTAAAAACATTCATGGAAAAGGTCTTTTTTTATCTTTTGAATTAAAAGAAAAGAATAAAATAAATAAAGTATTAAATTCTTGTTTAAAGAAAGGATTAATTTTATTTCATTTTTTATTCAATAATAACTTCTTGAGAATAACTCCACCATTAACCATTACAGAAGAAGAAATAAAAAAAGGTTGTTCTATTATTATAGAAAGTTTAAATGAACTTGATTAATTAGTATTAGATATTAGAATAGTAAAATGATATCCATTGAGATTTTTTATTGAATTATCTTATAATGGTAAATATTACCATGGATGGCAAATACAGAAAAAGGTAAAATCTGTAGAAGAAAAATTAGAATATTGTTTATCTAAATTATTAAGTACATCTATTAACATAATAGGAGCTGGAAGAACGGACAAAGGTGTTCATGCTCGACAAATGTTTGCTCATTTTGACTTTGAAGAAAAATTAGATAGTAATTTAACTAAAAGGTTAAATATTTTTTTACCTAAATCAATCCATGTTATCAATATTTTTCCAGTTAAAAAATATGCTCATGCTAGATTTCACGCTTTAAGTAGAACTTATAAATACTATTTAATAAGTGAAAAAAATCCATTTATACAAGATTTTTCTTGGTATTATATCTATCCATTAGATTTTATACGAATGAATAAAGCCTCTAAAATTTTAATGAGATATAAAAATTTTAGTTCTTTTTGTAAAAAAAGAAAAGATAGAAAAAGTGATAATATATGTGAAATATATTATGCTCATTGGTCAAAATATAAAACTCATTTCTGTTTTACCATTCAAGCTAATAGATTTTTAAGAAATATGGTTAGATCAATTATTGGGACTTTGGTAGATATAGGACGATCTAAAATAAGTATCAATGAATTTATAAAAATTTTAGAATTAGAAAATCCTATTTATCGTAATAGTCAGATAGCTCCTCCATACGGTTTATTTCTTACGAAAATTATTTATCCAGAAGATATATTTTATGATAGTGAAAAAAAATAAGGAAAGATCTTCTTTAAAGAAGTTATTAAAAATTAGTTTAAAATATAAATTCATCCTTATATCTACAATTTTTTTTTCTATATTAATTTCTTTTATATCTGCTTACCGTCCTAAATTAATACAAAAAGCTATAGATTTACATATAGTTTATAAGGATTTTTTTGGACTAAAAAATATTTTAATATGGATTGTATTACTTCTTTTCTTAGAAAGTGTATTCCATTTCATTTTACTATATTTATCTAATATTTTAGCACAAAATGTAATCAAAGAAGTTAGAATTAAACTATTTCAAAAATTATTACATTTTAACAATTCTTTTTTTAATCAAACACCTATAGGAAAACTTGTTTCTTATTCCGTTTCTGATATAGAAACTATTACCGTAATTTTTAATGATGGGATACTACTTGTATCTGGTGATTGTTTAAGAATTATGATGATTATCATTATGATGTATACTGTACATAAAAAATTATCTCTTATTGTTTTTTTAACTATACCTCTTATGTATGTTATTACTCGTTTTTTTCAAAAAACACTAAAAAAAACTTTTCATGAAGAACGTACATATACTTCTCTACTAAATAGTTTTTTACAAGAAAATATTATAGGAATGTCTATTATACAACTTTTTCATAAAGAAAAAGAAGAACTTTTAAAGTTTAAAACTATTAATTATAAATTAATGAATGCTCATTTTAAGACAATATTTTATTTTTCTATTTTCTTTCCTATAGTTGAATTCATTTCCGCAATAACAATCAGTCTTGTTATATTTTACGGAGGTTTTTATTCTAATGTATACTTAATAAATAAGGTAAAACCTGGACAAATTATTGCTTTTATTTTTTTTATTTATCTTCTTTTCCGTCCTATGCGACAAATGGCAGATAGATTTAATATTATCCAAAGGGGGATAGCAGGAATAGAACGTATTTTTTCTATATTGAATTCTGATAAAAATATTGTTAATAAAGGAAAAATAAAAATAAGAAAATTAAAAGGACATATAGTATTTAAAAATGTATTTTTTTCCTACAAGAAAAGAGAAAATGTGTTAAACGGAATTTCATTTGAAATTAAACCAATGGAAAAAATAGCTATAGTAGGGTCAACTGGTTCTGGAAAATCTAGCATAACACATCTAATTTCTAGATTATATGATATAAAAAAAGGAAAAATATTTATTGACGGACATCTTATTCAAAGGATAGAATTAAAAAGTTTAAGATCTCATATAAGAGTAGTCACGCAGGATCCTTTTTTATTTAATGATTCTATTATAAACAATATTACTTTAGGTGATTTTTCTATCAAAAAAGAAAAGATAGAAGAAATGGCAAGAAAAATAGGAATACATAGATTTATTAAATCACTACCTAGTGGTTATGAACATATAGTTCAAGAAAGAGGTGGTGTTTTATCACTTGGAGAAAAACAGCTTATCTCTTTTTTAAGAGCACAAATGCATCCTTATTCTGTATTAATTTTAGATGAAGCTACGGCTTCTTTAAATCAAGAATTGGAAGAATTAATTTATCATGCTACAAATTATTTAACTAAAAACAAAACTTCTATCATCATTACACATCGTCTTTCTACATTGAAAAATGCAGATAAAATTATGGTTATCAATAATGGATTTCTTGTAGAAGAAGGAACTCATAAACATTTAATTAAAATAAAAGGATATTATGCCGATTTATATAAATAAAAATAAACTTAGTGTTTAAGTACATAAACTTTTATCTACCTTTATATAAGTATTTTTTAATTTTTTTTGGATCCAATTTTTTATTTTCTTATCCATTTTTTTTTTGTTTAAAAAATTTTTTAATTCTATATAGTCTTCTTTCAATGAAATTGTATGAGAATATTTTTTTTCTAATAATTTAAAAATAAAAAATTTTTCTTTTCCATTATAAATTTCTTTATAAGGTTCTGATACTTCTCCTATTTTTAATTTCTTTAATTCTTTTTTCATATTTTCAGAAATATTATTTTCTTCTAACCATATTTTTTCAAAAACAAAAAATTTTTTTCTTTCTTGACTAGTATAATTATTCAATATATCTTTAAAAGATAATTTTTGGTTTTTATATAAAATATTTTTCATCTTATATATAATTGATTTAGTATGTATTAAATCATCATTCGTATATTTAGGTTGAATTAAAATATGTCTTATATCTACTTTTTTTTCTCTATCTTTTTCTAACATTATTAAATGAAAACCTAAGTCTGTTTCAAAAGGTTCAGATATCTGTTTTTCTTTTAATGAAGAGATTACATATTCGAACTCTTTTGATATATTTTCTTTATTTAGTCCAGTAATTAAACCTCCATTTAATGAAGATGAATAATCTTCAGAGAATAAAATAGCTTTCATAGAAAAATCATTATCAGAATGAATTTCTTTCTTAATTCTTTTTAAGAAATCTATAATTTTATTTCTATTTTTATCACTATAAATTGGAGATATCATCATGTAAGAAATACATACTTTATTAGGTATGACAGGAAGTTTTTCTTTCTGTAAAAAAGATTTTATCTCTCCAGGAGAAATTTCTGTCTCATTTTCCATATTTTGATAGAAAAGTTCTATATATTGATCATTTCTAATATTTTCTGTTAGTTTTTCTATATCATCATTTCCTAATCCATTTCCAATTTTAGGAATATTATTCTCTATTTTTGATTGTATTTCCTGATCTGTTATTTTTTGTATCATTGGATTTTTTTTCATATAATAAAGTATCAATTTTTGATTGATTAAATATTCTAAAACTTTACAATATGTTTTAGATTTATTATTAGATAAATAACGTTTCACTTCTGAATCCAATATTATTTCATCTCCTACAATAGCAGATATCCCATCTACTTTATCCAAAGTATCTAAAGCAAAGGAAAAACGAAATAAATAAGAAATAATTATTAAAATAAACAAAAACTTCTTTTCCATTTTATAGTAAAATTTTATTTTTAGATAATAATTGCAATTTAAGTGAAAAAAAAATTTATTAACAAACGAAATTATTTATGGTTTTAATAGCTAAAAAATTATCTAAAAAATATAAAGAAAAAATTATAGTAAAAGAAGTTTCTTTTTATTTAAATCGTGGAGAAATAGTTGGATTATTAGGACCAAATGGAGCTGGAAAAACAACTTCTTTTGATATGATAGTTGGTATTACTAGACCAGATAAAGGTAAAATATTTCTTTATGAGAAAGACATAACAAAATATCCTATGTATAAACGTTCTAGGATAGGAATTGGGTATTTATCACAAGAATCCTCTATTTTTAGAAAACTATCTGTAGAAGATAATATTTTATGCATATTAGAAATGAAAAAAAATTGTTCTAAAGAACAAATAAGAATAAAAACAAAAAAACTTCTTGAAGAATTTAGATTAAAAAATATACGAAAAAGACGTGGAAATTTACTATCTGGAGGTGAAAGAAAACGTACTGAAATCGCTAGATGTTTAGCTTTAGATCCTTCATTTATTCTTTTGGATGAACCTTTTTCCGGTATCGATCCTATATCTATAGAGGAGCTAAAAAAGATTCTTTTTTCTTTAAAAAAAAAGAATATAGGAATATTAATTACAGATCATAATGTTCAAGAAACTTTTACGATAACAGACCGTATTTACTTAATATTTGAAGGTGAAATTTTAAAATTTGGATCATCTAAAGAATTAAAAAATGATCCTATAGTCAGAGAAGTTTATTTGGGAAATTATTTTAAAAATCATAGTTAAGTTAGAAAAACATGAATCATCGTTTTTTAGAAAAAGAGGTAGTCGCATTGTTCCTAAATGGAACCCCACCTAAAATTTATTGCAAGAAAAAACACTATTATAAAAAAATATTTTCTGTGGATGGAGCATTTCATTATATAAAAAAAATTGGGGTAAAGGTTGATTTTTTTATTGGAGATTTTGATTCTTTTCCGAAGAAAAATCTTCCTTCTTTTGGAAATAATGTTTTAGAAAAAAAAAATCAAAATCAGACAGATTTTGAAAAAGCTTTAAATATAATATACAAAAAAGGTTTTTTTAATATCAATGTTTGGGGTGGTAGTGGAAAAGAACAGGATCATTTTTTAGGAAATTTGTCTACTGCATTAAAATATAAAAAGAAATTATCCATAATTTTTCATGATGACTATCATTCTTATTTTTTTTCTGATAAAAAAAATTTTTTTTATCAGAAAAAAAATAAGAAAATATCTCTTTTTCCTTTTCCCGAAGTAGAGGGAATATTTACTCGTGGTTTAAAGTATCCTATTTCTAATGGTTTATTAAAAATAGGAGAACATATAGGAATAAGAAATGAAGCCTGTAAAAATAAAATAGAAATAAGTTATCAAAGAGGAGAATTATTAATATTTATAGAAAAATAAATTCTATTTTTTCAAAAAAAAGTTTATTCTGGAAAGAATTTCATCTGTATGTCTTTCTAAGACACAAAAATTATTCATTTCTTTTAACATATTCATTGAAAAATGAACATATCCATGATAAATCATATTACATACAAATGCAGTTTGTTGAATTGGTCTTAGAAATTCATCTATAGTGAAATTATTTTTTTCTCCAGCATGAAAAGATTTTTTATCTGCACCGGTTGTAATAGATACCAACAAATGTTTTCCAGATAAAGTTTTCTTTTCATATAAGTTTGTAAAAACTTTATCTTTCCATTCTTTTAGAAGTGATGGATAACTATACCAATAAAATGGAAACTGAAAAACAATAAATTTTACATTAAAAATAATTTTTACTTCCTCTTCTATATTCACTTTAAAATCTGGATAAAGATTATATAGATTTCGTATGAAAATATTTTCATGACATTTTTTGGAAAGATTCTGCACGATTATTCTATTTAAAGTAGATTCTTCTATATTTGGATGAGCTACTAAAAACAAAACTTTATTTTCCATAAATCAAAAAAAAAGTTAGAAATTCAAATCTAATTTTTGAATCATATTTTTTACATGAAGAAAAGACTTATTTAATAAAATTTTTTCTTTTTTATTTAATTTAATTTCTATGATTTTCTCTATACCATATTTACCTAATACAACTGGGACTCCCAAATAAATATTTTTTAATTTATACTCTCCTTGTAAAAATACAGAACATGGAAAAATTCTTTTCGAATTTTTTATTATAGCTTCTACCATTTGAATAACAGATGCACTAGGAGAAATCCATGCTGATGTCCCTAGCAAATTTACTATTTCTTCTCCACCTTTTTTTGTTTTTTCAATAAGTACATTATTTTCTTCTTCTGAGAGAAATTCCATAAGTGGAATACCTGAGATAGACGTATATCTATATAAAGGGACCATAGTATCTCCATGTCCACCTAATAGTAAAGTATGTATATCAAGAGGAGAACAATCTAGTTTTTTTGATAAAAAAAAACGATATCTAGCAGTATCTAATATTCCTCCCATACCCATAACACGAGAAGAATCAATCTTCGCTGTAAGATAACTTATATATGTCATAACATCTAATGGATTAGATACAATAATAAGTTTTGCATTTGGAGAAAAAAAAATAGATTTTTTAGTTACAGAACTAATAATTTTTGCGTTTATATTAGCTAAATCATCACGGCTCATTCCTTTTTTCCTAGGAATTCCAGAAGTAATAATAATGATTTCAGAATTTTTTGATTTAGAATAATCATTAGTAACACCAAAAATTCTTGTATTTGATCTAATAATGGAAGACATTTGAGATATATCTAAACTTTTTCCTTCCGATAACTTTTCCTTTGTATCTATTAAAATAATTTCATTAACTATATCTTTTTGTGCTAAAAGACTAGCACATGACGTTCCTACATTTCCTGCTCCAATAATAGTAATCTTCATTGTTTTTTTTCTTTTTTATAAATGTATGAATTTTTCAAAGGATTAAATAATTCTATAACTTTGTTTTTCTAATTTAAATGAAAATACAATTTCTATTTTTATGAACGAAGATTTTATTAGAAAAAACTTCTGTCTCAGGCATATAGGTCCATCTGAAAATGATATCAATCAAATGCTAATGGTTTTAAAATGTAATTCAATGAATGATTTGATAAAAAAAATCATTCCAGAAGGAATACTTTTTAAAAAAAAATTGAATATCCCAAATTCTATCGAAGAACATAAATATATCAATCATATTTTTAAAACTGGAAAAAAAAATAAAATTTTTCGTTCCTATATAGGATTAGGTTATAAAAACAGTATCACCCCAGCAGTCATTCAAAGAAATATTTTGGAAAATCCAAATTGGTATACTTCTTATACTCCTTATCAATCAGAAATATCTCAAGGACGTTTGGAAGCTCTAATGAATTTTCAAACTATGATATCTGATCTTACTGGAATGAAAATTAGCAATGCCTCCATGTTAGATGAAGCATCAGCTGCAGCTGATGCTATGCTAATGGCTTATAAAAAAAATATAAAAATTAATAATAAGAAGAAACAAAAAAAACCTTGTTTTTTTGTTTCTGATGAAATATTTCCACAAACATTTTCTGTTTTGCAAACGAGATGTTATGGTATGGGAATTAATATAATAAAAGATAGTCATAATAATTTTAAATATTATTATAAAGAAAATATATTTGGAATTTTTCTTTCATATCCTACTTCTTTAGGTGAAATTTATGATTATAGAGAATTAGTTCAAAAAGTAAAGAAAAAAAATATATCCGTTATTGTAACAACTGATATACTCTCTTTAACCTTATTAACTCCTCCTGGAGAATGGGATGCAGATATTGTTGTAGGGTCCACTCAATCTTTTGGTATACCTATGGGATATGGAGGACCTTATGCTGCTTTTTTATCTACTAACGAAAAATTTAAACGTCTACTTCCAGGAAGAATTATTGGAGAATCAATAGATAAAAAAAATAAGAAATGTTTTCGTATGGCATTGCAAACAAGAGAACAACATATAAAAAGAGAAAGAGCTACTTCTAATATTTGCACATCTCAAGTTTTACCAGCTATAATGGCTTCCATGTACGCTTTATATCATGGTCCAATGGGTTTAAAATTTATAGCCGAAAATATTCACTATCATACAAAAAAATTAGAACATGTATTATTGAATAACATTGGTGGTATTGATCAAATTAATATTTCTTATTTTGATACTATAAGAATAAAAAAAAAGGAAGATAATTTTTCTTTAGAAAAACTAAAAAAAATATCAAAACGTAAAAAAACTAATTTTAGATATATAGATAATAACCATTTAACAATTACTTTAGATGAAACTTCTACTGAAAAAGATATACATCACATAGTATCTATTTTTCATGATGTAAATGGTTTAAATAGAAAAAAATTTGATAAATTTTTTCTTTTGACTAAGATCAACGAAAAACACAGAATTCCTAATTTTATAATCAGAAAATCTAATTACTTAGAACATCCTGTTTTTCATAAGTTTCATTCAGAAAATGAATTGATGCGTTATATAAAAAGATTAGAAAAAAAGGACCTTTCTTTAACTCATTCCATGATTCCATTAGGTTCATGTACTATGAAATTAAATGCTTCTTCTGAATTGCTTTCTCTTAGCCAGCCTGAATGGAGAAATATTCATCCTTTTTCTCCAAAAGATCAAGCTAAAGGATATGATTTAGTTATTAAAAAATTAGAAGAATATTTAAAGGAAATAACTGGATTCTCAGGAATATCTTTTCAACCTAATTCAGGAGCACAAGGAGAATATGCTGGACTTATGGTAATAAAAACTTATCATCAATTTTTAAAAGAAAAAAAAAGAAATATAGCACTAATTCCTTCTTCTTCTCATGGGACAAATCCTGCATCAGCGATTATGGCAGGAATGAAAGTTGTTATAATTAAAACTAAAGAAAATGGTTCAATTGATGAAAATGATTTGTTAAAAAAAGTGAAAGAATACAAAAGTTTTATATCTGTACTAATGATGACTTTCCCTTCTACTAATGGTATTTACGAAGATCATAATATAAAAGATGTCATAAATATTATTCATAATAACGGAGGACAAGTCTATATGGATGGAGCAAATATGAATGCACAAGTGGGCTTAATAAAACCGGCTCATTTAGGGTTCGATATATGTCATTTAAATTTGCATAAAACCTTTGCTATTCCTCATGGAGGAGGAGGTCCAGGAATGGGGCCTATATGTGTGGCTCCTCATTTAAAACCCTTTCTTCCAATTCATCCATTATCCTATCATCAAAAAAAAGTTAAAAATAAACTAACAATATCCTCTTCCCCATATGGATCATCTCTTATTCTAACAATCTCTTATGCTTATATTCGTATGTTAGGTCCAGATGGTTTGAAAAAATGTACAGAAGTTTCTCTATTAAATGCTAATTATATGAAAGAAAAATTAAAAAATGATTATGAAATATTATATGTAGGAAAAAACAATAAAGTAGCTCATGAACTTATTATAGACTGTAGAATGTTCAAATCTATTGGAATAGAAGTAATAGATATTGCAAAAAGAATGATGGATTATGGATATCATGCTCCTACTATATCTTTTCCAGTAGAAGGATGTATGATGATAGAACCAACGGAAAGTGAATCAAAAGAAGAAATAGATCGTTTGATTGATGTTTTCATTAACATTCGTAATGAGATTTATGAAATAGAAAGAGGAATCTATTCTAAAAAAGAAAACGTTTTAAAAAATGCCCCACATAGTTTAGATTTATTAACAGGTAATAATTGGGATTACCCATATACTAGAGAAAAAGCCGCATATCCATTAAAATGGGTAAAAGAAAGAAAATTTTGGCCTTCTATTAATAGAATAGAAGAAGCTTACGGAGATAGAAATTTAATTTGTGTATGTACTTAATTAAAATTTAGAAAATTTAGAATATGGAGTAACATGAATAGAATCAAATATATTTTTTTTATATTTTAATAAACCAGTAATGGCTATCATTGCTCCATTATCTGTCGTATACTCTTTATTTGGAATAAATATTTCCCATTCTTTATTTTTTTTTGCAAAAAGGAGGAAGCTTTTTCTAATTTCATTATTAGCAGATACTCCTCCTGCTAAAGTAATTCTAAAAATACCTGTTTGAATAGCTGCTTTTTTAATTTTATCTATAAGTATTTCCGCTATAATTTTTTGTATAGAAGCACATAAATCAGATAAATTTTTTTTTATAAACAAGGGATCTTTTTTCATTTTTTCTTCTATAAAATATATAATTTGACTTTTTAATCCACTGAAACTAAATGACAAACCTTTTACAGTTGGTTTAGAAAATTGAAACTTTTCAGAGGATCCATTTATCGAAAAATATTCTAATAGAGGTCCTCCAGGATAAGAAAGGCCGAGAACTCTCGCTACTTTATCAATAGTCTCTCCTACAGAATCATCTAAAGTTGATCCTAATATTTTCATTTTAAAAAAATCACTAATTTTTACTATTAGAGTATGTCCTCCACTTATAATTAAAGATAAGAAAGGAAATTTTGGAAAATAATTATTCATATTAGAATTTTGTATAAAATGAGAGAGAATATGCCCTTGTATATGATTGACCGTTAACAAAGGAATGTTTAAACCCATAGAAAAAGATTTTGAAAAAGAAGAACCTACTAATAAAGGACCTATTAACCCTGGACCTAAAGTAAAAGAAACTGCATCTATTTCTTCTTTATTTATCTTTGCATTTGATATAGCTTTATTAACAGCTAATATTAAGTGTTTTTCATGTAATCTAGAAGCTAATTCTGGGACTACCCCTCCATATTTTTTATGAATATTTTGATGAATGATGACATTGGATAAAACTTTTCTATTCCTAATGAGAGAAACAGCAGTATCATCACATGATGTTTCTATTCCAATAATAATAAGTTTTTTTTCCATAAAAAAAATAACAATATCTTTAAAAAAAAATGAAGAATGATTTTTTACATAAATTTTTTCTTCATAATAAGAAGAAGATATATATATTTTGTATTATTATTTCCTTTTTAGGACTAATTAGCACTGTTAGTTTCTTTTATAGAAAGAAAATACAAGAAAAAATAACCATTTTTTTTACGAAAAAAATGGTTAAATCTATCGATGATACAATCATTGTAAAAACTATTGATATCAACATCCTAAAAAAGGAGTTTATTTTTTATGATGTTAAAATAATGGATCATCATAGTTCCTCCTTAATTTATATTCCTAAGTGTAAAATTTCTATTAAAAGTTTTCTGAAATTTTTTTTTCAAAGTTCTAAATCTATAGATATAAACAATATTCTGATTAAGAATCCAATAATTTTTATAAGAAAATATTTAAATGAAAAAGAAAACAATTTATTTTTCTTTCTAAGGAATTTTTTTTTTCAAAAAAAGAAATTAAGAGAAAAATACGTAAAGACAATTAATTGTTCTAATATAGAAATAAAAAACGCCTTTTTTACATATAAAAATTTCTCTTCTAAAAAAATTTATTCATATTCCTTTTCAACTTTTGTAAAAAATATTAGAATTGACAGAAACAGAAAAAAAGAAATAGAAGCTTCTATTTCTTCTTTTAAACCAAATAAAAGAATAAAAAAAAATTTTTTTCACATAAAAAATTTTTTTTGTCATTTTATATTTTCACCTTCAAAATTAAAATTTCATAATTTTTTTATAAAAACGTCTAACAGTTTTTTAAGTGGAAAAGTAATATTTTATAATTCCGAAAATGGTTCTTTTTTAGAAAAGAAAAATATGAATATATGTGGGGAAATTTTTAAAGGATCCAAACTAGGTGAAGATATGATTAGTTTTTTTTGGAAAAAAAAAACTAATCATAGTGATAGACCCAATTATTTTTTAGTTCATGGTTTCATCAATGGGAAATTGAATGAAAAAATTTCTCTTTCTAAAATTGGAATAAAAAATTCTTTTTTTAAAAAAGTATTAGCAGAAAAAATTGATATTTTTTATGATACCAAAAAAAAATGGAAAAAAATACAATTTTTTAGAGTAAAGTTTCAAACTTGTATTCAAGTTATACAAAAAATATTTCCGTCTTATTCTATACTAAAATTTTTTCCATTTAGAAAGTCTTTTTTTTCTTATAATGGAAATTTAACCGTCAAAAAAAAGTGGATAAAAATAAATGGAAATATAAAATATAAAACTTCAAAAGTTAAATTAGAAGCATTTATTATTTCTAATAATAAAAATAAGTCTATAGAATATAGAGGAAAATTTTTTACAAAAAAGAATTTTATTTTTTCAGGAAAAAAAGATACTTTTTATTCTTTAATACAATCGAAAATACCTGATTTTTCATCAAAATTGTTTGTTTTTAATTTTAAAGGAATTTTTTATAAAACGAATTATATAAAAAAGATCAAAAAAAATGAAATAAATCGTTTTTTAATTTCTCTTTTTTTTCCTTATTCAGGGGTGAAAATTAATTTCAATGGAAAAATAAATAATATTACTGGATTTAAAAATTTTTCTATAAATGTTTTAAATAAAAAAATATGTAATATGATTATTGGTAATATTTATGGAAATTTCAAATGGAATAATTTACTATATTTTTTCAAAAAAAATTTTTTATCCTTTATAGATGAGAAAAAATCAAAAATACATTTTCCTATTTCTATTTCAAAAAATGAATACGTTTTTTTTAATTTCTCTATTAAAAAAGCTTTTTTTAAACTATTTCATCCAAATAAAAAAATAAAAATTTTATCAGATGTATTGATAATAGGATTATATAAAAATAGTTTTTTTAATATGAATTTTTTTGTAAAAGAAAAAATACAATTAAATGAAACACTAATTGAGTCCATTCGTTTAAAAATAAACAATCATAAAGTAGAATTCTTTATTAGAAGAATAAATTTTGAGAATGTTTTATTTCAAAATCTAAATTCTTTAGTTCTTAATAAAAAAAATTATTTGTGGATTAATCTAAACTTTTTTCATAAATTCAAAAAAGAAGAATTGAATTTCATTTTTAAAAAAAATGATCATTCAAAAAAGAAAAACAATTTTATTGTTTTATTTCCTCTTCATTCTAAATTGGAAATTAATGGAAATAATTGGAACATTATTAATCAAATAGATAAAAATATAGGTAAAATAAAATTAGATTTTATCAATCGTAAATATATATTTGAAAATATAATTTTTTCTTCGAATGAAAAGAAAGAAAAACTGATAATAAACGCTAATTTTTATAAAAAACATTATAGAAAATTTAATCTTTTTCTAAAAAATGTAGAATTAAAAAAAATTACTCTTGCAAAAAATTTTATAATTGAAGGTTCAGTAAATGGTTCCTTTATTTTTGAAATAAATAAAAACAGAAACATCATTCCAAATTATGTGAATATTTTAATCAAAAAAGTATCAATAAAAAAGACTATTATCGGAAATTTTTATATTCATTCTTTTCCAAACAGTTCCAAATTATATGGAATTTTAGAAAAAAATTCATCGAAAATTATCTTTATATCTGGATATATAAATAGGAAATCTACTATTAACATTAATTTGAATATAAAAATAATAAAATTAAATATTAGTGATATTTCTTTTCTATGGGAAAAAACAAATTGTATACCTAGAGGTATTATTTCAGGTAAAATACAACTTTATGGAAAGTTAGATAACCCACATCTTTATGGAACTTTAAAAGTTGATAAGTTTGGAATAAAACTAAACTCAATCAATACAGATTATGAAATAATAAGTCCTATTTATCTTAAAATTATTCGTAAATACTGTTTATTATCAAATTCTTTTTTTATAGATAAAAAATACCATACAAAAGGAAATATAAAAGGAATTTTTTGTCATAAAAATCTTTTAAAATGGAACTTTCATTTGTTAATAAAAAGCAAAAAACTACTTGTTTTAAATACAAAAAAGAAACAAAACGTCTTTTTATTTGGAAAAATATTCTCTCAAGGAGAAATGAAAATTATTAAAAATGAAAATCATATCAATATATGTATGGATAAAGGTAATATTCTAAATTCTTCTCATTTATATTTTAATACAGAAGGATTGAAAAAAGATAAAAAAATTGTTGAAAAAAATCAAAAAATCATAGATTCAGAGAAAAAAAATGAAAATGATAAAAATTTATTTTTTATAGACATAAAAACACATATAAATGAAAATACAAAAATATCCATTTTATTAGATGAAAAAATAGGAAACTTTATAGAATTAAGAGGAAGAAAAAATGGTTTTATTTTTTTAAAAAAAGTACCTAATCAAAAACTTAAAACAAGTGGAAAATATTTTATAAAAGATGGATTATATTATTTTTCTAATCAAAAAAAAACTCCAATTTTTAAAATAGAAAAAAAATTTAAAATAAAACCAGGAGGTTTTATTACTTGGACCGATAATTTTAGTTATTCTAATATAAATTTAACAGCATTTGATATAAAGTATGTATCAAATGCTATGGAGTATTTATATGATATAAATCATTTAATGAATAACAATAACTTAATGATTCTTACAGAATTAAGAATAAATATTCATGGAGATTTACAAAATCCAGATGTGAAAACAGACATTTTTTTTCCAAAAAGTAATGAAGAATTGCAAGATAAATTATCTTATAAATTAAGATCATACAAAAACGAAAAAAATATTCAATTTTTTTCTATTTTAACCATAGGAAAATTTTTTACAAAATTTTCTTCTAAAAAAGATTTTATAAATCTATATACTTATAATATATTATTGAAAATAATAGGAGATTATATCTCCTATTATTTGTATCCGTCTTTTCATATAAATTTTGGAATTCTTAATAATCAAAAAGAAAAAAATTTACTTTCTTCAATATATTATGAAATTAATGATCATCTTTTTATAAAAAATAATATCAATTTATTTGGAAATAATAAAGGATGGAAAAAAAATTGGATTTCTAGTTTAATAGATTTTCAATTGAATTTGGATATTCATTCAATAGAAAATAAAAATTTAAAACTTATTTTTTTTTCTCGTCCAAATAATTTTTTTTCATCTAAAAAAAAGACTTTTTTAAGTGATTCTTCTCAAATTTACGGAAGCCGTTTAACTTATTCTATTTCATTGGATGATTTATTAAAGTTTATAAAAAAATTTTTTTTTAAACAAAAAAAAAACATATTTTCTAAATAAAAAACCATTGAAAAAGAAGCTTGTACATCTTAAAAAGAAAGTTTTGTATCTTAGTTTTTTTAAAAATTGAAACTAAAAAAAATATATAACAATGATCCTAAGATATAATACAGACGAAATAGATAATACTATTATAAAGAAACTTAGCATAAATGCTAGAACTCCATATACTGAAATTAGCAAACAAATAAGTAAAAAAATAAAACCATTATCTGTTGGAACCGTTCATGTAAGAGTTAGAAAACTAGAAGAAGCTGGAATTATAAAAGGAAATACTCTAATTATAGGATACGAACCATTAGGTTTTCATTTAATAGCTTTTGTTGGAATTTTATCTAATTCTCGTGAATCAAAATTAGTAAAAGAAGAACTAAAAAAAATACCAAATATTGTACAATTATATATTACTTCTGGTAAGTATAATCTTTTTTGTAGAATTATAGCAAAAGATCCTTCCGATGCTAGAGATGTAATCTCTAAAATAGGAAATATAAAAGGAGTTCTTAGAACAGAATCTACAATATGTCTAGAAGAAAGTATTAATAATGAAAATAGATTACTTTCAAACATTTTACAAAAACATAATGAAGTCTACAATAGAAATAGAAGAAAATTTAGTTAAATTTAAACCTACGTAATCCTTCTACTTTTACTTTATTTCGTTTTTAATTTAATATGGAATATCCTTTTTTCTATTCTTTTTTATTTTTTATTATCCTTAACGGAAAATTGCATGGTCTCAATTTTTTTTAAAGATAATGATTAAATTATCAAAATTTTACACAAAAAAAATCAAAAATAAGATTATTATTATTATAGCAATCTTATTATTGACTTTTTCCTTTCCAAAAAAAAAAATCTTTAAATATGAGTTTTACAAGGGAGATTTTTGGTTATACGAAGACCTTTTTTCTCCATTTAATTTTATCATTTCAAAAAATAGTCAAGACATTTACTTAGAAATTACAAAACTAAAAAATAATCAGGATTTCTATTTCGATAAAAATAAAAATTTTGTTATAAATATAAAAAAAAAACTAAAAAAATTTCCTTTTATAAGGAAAAATAAACTTTTTTATAAAAAAGCCAATAAAATTATAAATAAAGTATATAAATATGGATACATAAATTATCATTTTTTTCTGAAAAAGAATACTTCTATTTTTTATAGAAAAGAAAAAAATAAGAAAGATTGGACATTTATTTCATCTAATAAAATTTATACTTTACATAAAGTAAACAATCTTATTAAAAAAGAAATTCCTATAAAATACGATCGTAAATTTTTACGAAAAACATTGAAAAAAATTATAGTTCCAAATCTTTATTATAACAAAAATTACACTGAAGAAATTTTATTTAAAAAAATAAAATCCACTATTAAAATAAAACGATTGATTAAAAAAGGAGAAAAAATTATACAAAAAAATGAGATTATAGATAGAGATAAATTTCATGTTTTATCCTTATTTAAAAAAAAATATGAATCTATAGTATGGAATAAAAAAAAAGAATATGGGACAACTATAGGTTATTTTTTAATAATATCCACTATTTTTTTTATATTATTTTTATATATTTTTTATTTCCAAAATAAAATATTTAAAAATATTAAAAAAATAAATTTTTTAATAATTAATATATTATTAATATCCTTTATAACTATTCTTACTTTAAAATTTCATTCTAAAATATTATATTCAATACCTTTTTGTATTTTACCTATAAGTGTTCGTGCTTTTTTTAATCTAAATTTGAGCTTAATTTTCCATTTAACAACAATTTTATTATTGTCTATAATCACACCACATCGTTTTGAATTTATCTTTCTCCAAATAGTTACAGGTTTCTTAGTTCTTTTAACAAAAAAAAATCTTTATAAAAGAGAAAATTTGTTTCTATCTGTAATAAAAATATTTATTGTTTATATAATAACTTTCAGTTCACTCAGTTTAATACGTGAAGGAACTTTTAATATTACTAAGGATACTTTATCTTTATTTTTTTTTAGCGGAATATTGACTTTATTTGTTCATCCTTTAATATTTCTTTTTGAAAAATTATTTAATTTTACTTCTGATATTTCTTTATTAGAACTATCTAATATTAATACTCCTGTATTAAGATTATTATCCAAAAAAGCTCCTGGAACTTTACAACATGTTTTAACTGTAGCAAATATAGCAGAAGAAGCGGCTTTTTCTATAGGAGCTAATTCCTTATTAGCAAGAATAGGGGCAATTTACCATGATCTCGGTAAAATTGAAAATTCTCATTTTTTTATTGAAAATCAACAGAATACAATAATAAATCCTCATGAAAAATTAAGTCCAAAAGAAAGTGCTAATATTATTTTGAAACATGTTACAATAGGAATAAAATTTGCAAAAAAATATCATTTACCTGATACTATTACAGATTTTATCCGTACTCATCATGGAAATAGTATTCTTCATTTTTTTTATGAAAAACAAAAAAAAAAATACCCAAATATGAAAATTAACGAAAAACAATTCCAATATTCCGGACCAAAACCATTTTCAAAAGAAACTGCTATCGTAATGATTTGTGATTCCGTTGAAGCAGCTTCTAAAAGCATAAAAAATCCATCTAATCATGATTTAAAAAATGTAGTAGAAGACATTATTAATAAACAAAAAAAAGAAAATCAATTCTCTAATGCGGATATCACTATGAAAGAAATAGAAAAAATAAAAAAAGTACTTCAAAAGAAATTAATCAATATTTATCATACTAGAATAGTATATCCTAATTCATAACAATTTATTTAATTTTGCTTATTATGTCTATCTACTTTAGATTTGTAAATTTATAAAATAAATATTCGGAGAATTGCCGGAGTGGTTAACGGAACAGTTTGCTAAACTGTCGGTGTAATAAAAACACCGCGTGGGTTCGAATCCCACATTCTCCGCTTAATAAATAGAATAAAACTAGATAAAAAATAGAATAATTACGCGGGGTATAGCGTAGTTCGGTTATCGCGCCTGGTTTGGGACCAGGAGGTCACAGGTTCAAATCCTGTTACCCCGATTATTTTGATCACGTAGCTCAAATGGATAGAGCTACTGCCTTCTAAGCAGTAGGTTACAGGTTCGAATCCTGTCGTGATCATTTTTTTTAATTAAGATGTTTTATTTAGTTTATTTTTATTAGTTAATTTTCCTTTTAATACTTCATCTATCATTCCGTAATCTTTTGCTTCTTCAGAATTCATCCAATAATCTCTATCAGAATCTTTTTCTATTTTTTCTATAGAAGAACCTGAATGAATAGAAATAATTTCATAAAGTTCTTTTTTTAATTTTAAAATTTCACGAACTGTTATTTCAATATCAGATGCTTGTCCTTGAGTTCCACCCATAGGCTGATGAATCATAATTCTAGAATGTTTTAATCCAGCTCTTTTATTTTTAACTCCAGCACAAAGCAAAACAGCGGCCATAGAAGCAGCCATTCCTGTACATATAGTAGCTACATCTGGTTCAACTATCTGCATAGTATCATATATACCTAAACCAGCGTGAACATCTCCTCCTGGAGAATTAATATATATTTGTATATCTTTTGAAGAATCTACAGATTGTAAAAACAACAATTGAGCTTGTACAATATTTGCTACTTGATCCTCAATGGGTGTTCCTAAAAAGATAACACGGTCCATCATCAATCTAGAAAAAACATCCATTTGTGCTACATTTAATTTACGTTCTTCTACAATATAAGGAGTCATCAATCTAATATATTGATCAATAAGTAAACTATTGATTCTTTGATCTTTTGTTGCATATTTTATAAATTCTTCTGAATTTTTCCTAAAATAATTCATATTGAAAAGAATAATCGAATTTTCAAATGTAATCATAATTCCATTATTCTATAGGATTAAAAAGGATAATTTATAAAATTCTCTAATCTTGAAAAACAAATTAAATTTATATAAAAAGCTAGCTCTTCAAACTATATTGTATTCTATAGGAACTATTTTACCAAAAATTATTAATTATGCGTTCCTAAAATTTTTTACTAAATCTCTAAGAAGGGAAGAATTTTCTCTTTATACAGACATGTATTCTCTATCTTTTATAGTAATAGGTTTCCTTTCATTTGGATTAGAAAATACATATTTCAGATTTTTATCTAAAAGAAAAGAAGATAAAGAGATTATTTTTTCAACAGGAGTTATCATTCAATTCATCATTACTTCTCTTTTCCTAATTTTTTCCATTTATTCTGTGAACTATTTAGTTTCTGTTGCTGGATATAAAAAACATCCAGAGTATTTTTTTATGTTTTTTTTAATCATATTTTTTGATACAATTTGTATTCTTCCAATGGCATGGCTTCGTGCTCACGAAAAAGTTTTAAGATTTACGATGATAAATGTTATTAATATATTATTACAATCTTTTTTTATTAGATATATGTTTTCCTTTCATCTACTAAAAAATAAAACTTCATTTTTATCTTTTATTTTTGAATTTGTGAATTCTTTAACAGATAAAACTGGTTTTATATTTTTTGCAAATATGATTTCTTCTTTTTCAAGTTTTATTTTAATTACTCCTATTCTTTTAAAAAAAGTAAACATAAAAAATTTTAATAAAGTTCTTGCGAAGAAAATGTTAAATTACGGTATTCCAATAATGCTTGGAACCCTCTCTTTTTCTTTTAATGAAAATTTAGACAAAATTTTCATTAAAAGATGGCTTTCTGATGAAATAAACGGAGCATATTCTGCTTGTTATAAAATAGCATCTTTTATGAATTTATACATACGTGCTTTTAGACTAGGAATAGAACCTTTTTTTTTTAAAAAATCCGAAGATTATGACGCTAAATACTATTATGAAGAAATAATTTATTTATTTATCATATTAGGATTGATTTTTTATGTATTAATATGTGGAAATATTTCGATTCTTGTAGGTTTTTTGATAGATAAAAAATATCATACAGCTATTTCCATTATTCCAATAGTAATGATGGGAAATTTGTTTTTAGGAATATATACAAATCTATCTATTTTTTATAAAATAATAGATAAACCTATAATTGGAACTTATATTTCCTTAATAGGAGTTTTCGTTACTATACTTTTCAATATTATATTCATTTTTATTCCTCATAGGAATTTTTTAATTCCTGCATGGGGAACATTAACATCTTATGGAAGTATGGTAATAGTTTTATATTTTTGGTGGAAGAAAAATTTTTTAAAATTTTATAGAAAAATATGGAGTGTTATTCTACATCTAATACTGTCCGTAACTTTAGTTAGTTACATATTTTTTTATGAAAGCAGAATAGAGGTTAGTTTATTTTTACAATTATTGTATATCATCCTTGTATTTTTATTTGAAATCAATAATTTTATTTAAAAAAAATATTTTGTATAAAATAGATAATAAAAAAAATGTAATAATATTAAAAGCTAATATAAAAAATTCCATGAATCTAATTTCTTTCGGAAGATCTTTAATACCAACAGGGTACTATATAAAATTGAAACAACTTAGAGAAAACAATTTCTTTTTGATTGAAAAGTTAATTAACCCTATAAATTTTTGTATTCTTCATTTTTCAAAAGTGAATAATATCATGAAAAAAAATCAAAATATTTTTGAGATTAAAATAGTTTTATTAAATATTTCTTTAAAAGAAATAAAAATTAAACCTCATGATAAAATTGCTGTAATGAGAATTGGAAAAAAATTTGAAATAGAATGGAAAAAATCTTCATATCTAAATAAAAGTGTAAGAGGAGATAATAGTTTCGGAAGTACTGGTATATAAAAAATTTTTTATGAAAATTATAATTCCTATGGCTGGAGAGGGGACACGTCTTCGTCCACATACTTTAAATACTCCTAAACCGTTAATATCCATTGTTGGAAAATCGATCTTGAAAAGATTAATAGATAATTTATCTTTTTTTCTTGAAAATTTCTTAATAGAAGAAATTATATATATAATATCCTATAAGGAAAAAGAAATAGAAGAAAAATTAAGAAATATTTCTAATGAAATAGGAATTCCTAGTATCGTATATTTTCAAAAAAAACCATTAGGGACTGCAGATGCTTTATTACAAGCTAAAAATTCATTAATAGGTCCTATTATAATTTCCTTTTCAGATACTTTATTTTACCATAAAAAATTTAACAGTGTAGACAAAAAATTCGATAATATCATATGGACTAAAAAAGTAAAAGATCCCAACTTATTTGGAATAGTTCAATGTTCCTTATCAGGTTATATTACTAATTTTATAGAAAAACCAAAAAACAATATATCTAATTTAGCAATTATTGGTCTTTACTACTTTAAAGATGCTTCTATCTTAAAAAATGAACTGCAATATTATTTTCTTAAAAAAGAAGATAAAAATAAGAAAAATGGAAAAGAATATCAGTTAACTTCTGTTTTAGAAAATATGAGAAAAAAAGGAATTAAATTTTTTAGTCAAGAAATCCATGAATGGATGGATTTTGGTAATAAAAAAAAAATTGTATCCTCTAATTCTAAAATATTAGCCTTAGAGTATAAAAAATTCAAGTTAATTCATAAAGAATCTGTTCTAAAGAACAGTTTAATAATTCATCCTTGTTATATAGGAAAAAATTCAACCATAGAAAATAGCATAATAGGACCTTATGTTTCTATAGGTAACTTTTCAAAAATCGAAAATAGTAATATAAATAGATCTATTATTCAAAATAATTCTAGAATTAGACATGCTTCTTTTTCTAATTCTATAATCGGAAATTATACTTCTTATATCGGAATATCAAAAGAAGTAGATTTAGGAGACTATTCTATGATAAAAGAAATTTTGTAAATTTTCTTTTCAAATAAAGAATTCATAATTTTTTTTATATTTGGATAAAATTTCCGTCCAATGAAATTTATTTTATCTATACTACTTGGAACATTTGGAACTACAGAAATTGTGGTTATTGTCATTCTTGCACTTTTACTTTTTGGGGGTAAAAAAATACCAGAATTAATGAAAGGGTTGGGTACAGGATTGAAAGAGTTTAAAAAAGCTTCTGAAGGGGATAATACTGAAGAAGAATAAAAATTTTTTCTCTTTCTTTTTTCTGTCAATGATTAGCATTTATTAACTAATTAATGACAACAATAAAAAATATTATGTTTTGTTTGCTATTTTTTAAAAGTATGATTATACAATCAGCATCAAAACCGTTTATTGTTGAACCAAAAAGTGTATATAAAAAAAATATTCCGATTAAAAAATTTGATTTAAATCATCTATCTAATATAGATAACTTATGGAAAAAGTTATTTAGGGTAAAAAGAAAATCTTTCAAAAAAAAGAAATCCGCAAAAAATATTATTATAACTAATATTAATTCAGATGAATTAAGATTAAGAATTTATCATCTTAATCAAAAATCTCAAATGAAAATATTAAAATATAATACGATTATACATGCTTCTGTAGAAAGTTATCTTCGTATGGGTAGATACATAGGAAAACTCATTTCATTAGCTGAATACTATTTCCCTATTTTTGAAGAAAAATTTGATAGTTTTTATCTTCCTAAAGAATTAAAATATATAGCAATTATAGAATCAAATTTAAATCCAAAAATTACGTCTAAAGTAGGAGCTAAAGGTATTTGGCAATTTATGAATGAAACTGGAAAAACATATCATTTAAATGTGAACAGATTCTATGATGAAAGAAATGATCCAATTAAATCGACAGAAGCCGCTTGTAAATATTTTAAATATTTGTATAAAAAAATAGGAAATTGGGAATTAGTATTGGCCGCTTATAATGCTGGACCGGGAAAAATAGATCAAATTATCCAAAACAATAAAGGAAAAAAAGATTTTTGGGGTCTTTTGGATTCTCTTCCAAGAGAAACAAGAAATTACATTCCAAAATTTATTGCCATTAATTATGTAATGAATTATTATAAAGAACATAATATTATTCCATTTCATCAACATCATCATCTTAAATATAGAGATACAATTCTAGTCCCCATAAAAGGAAAAGTTTCTTTAAAATATTTATCCTCTTTATTAAAAATACCTTATAAAGATCTAATTTTTCTAAATCCACAATATCTTGTAGACGTTATTTCTCCTGGAGAAAATATTTTTATAAGATTACCAAAAATAAAAAGTCTCATTTTAAGAGAGAGAGGAAAAGAAGGATTTTTTTCAAGAAAAAAAATTAACTACTGAAGAATGAAAAATTATGAATGAAAAAAATAAAAAATTTGAACAAAAGAAAAAATCCTTAAAGCTTGTATTAGAAAAAATGGAGAAAACATATGGAAAGGGGACGGTTATGTGTATGGGAGATACCCATTTAGATAATTTAGAAATTATTTCTTCTGGATCTATTAGTTTAGATATTGCTTTGGGGATAAAAGGGTTTCCTAAAGGTCGAATTGTAGAAATATTTGGACCAGAATCTTCTGGAAAAACAACTTTAGCCTTACATGCGATTACTCAATCCCAAAAGGAAGGAGGTTTCGCTAGTTTTATTGATGCAGAGCATGCTTTTGATAGTATTTATGCAAAGAAAATAGGAGTAAATATAAAAGAATTGATTATATCTCAACCGGATAATGGAGAACAAGCTCTTGAAATTGTTGATAATTTAATACGATCTGGAGTTATTGATCTAATTGTGGTCGATTCAGTTGCTGCATTGACACCTAAAAGTGAAATTGAAGGAGAGATGGGTGATTCTAAGATAGGATTGCAAGCTAGACTGATGTCACAAGCTTTAAGAAAGCTAACATCTAGCATAGGAAAATCAAAAAGTATTCTTATTTTTATTAATCAATTACGAGAAAGAATTGGTGTTTACGGAAATCCAGAAGTTACGACTGGTGGTAATGCTTTAAAATTCTATTCTTCTATTAGATTAGACATAAGAAGAGGAAATCAAATAAAAAATGGAGAAAAAATATTGGGAAATAGAACTAAGGTTAAAGTAGTAAAAAATAAACTTTCTCCTCCTTTTAAAACTGCAGAATTTGATATTTTATATGGAGAAGGAATATCAAAAATAGGAGAAATTCTTGATCTTGGAGTTAACTTAGGTATTATAAAAAAAAATGGATCTTGGTTTAGTTATGGAGACCTAAATTTAGGTCAAGGAAGAGATTCCGTAAAAGAATTTTTAAAAGATAAAAAAAATATGATTTATGAAATACAAAAAAATATAATAAATCAGTATCTTCAATAAAAGAATTAATATATGAAAATTACTTTTTTAGGGACTGGGACATCACAGGGTGTTCCTGTTATTGGTTCTCAACATCCAGTCTGTTTATCTAACGATTCAAAAAATAAAAGACTTAGAAGTTCTATTCTTTTAGAAAAAAGTAGTAAAGTATTTTTAATAGATTGTAGTCCAGACTTTCGTTATCAAATGTTAAGGAATAATTCTAATAAATTAGATGCTATTCTGATTACACATGAACATCAAGATCATATAGGTGGATTAGATGATATCAGGTCTATTAATAAAAAAGAACCTATTCCAATTTATGGACTACGTCGTGTTTTAAAAAGTTTAAAAAAACGATTTTACTATATTTTTTCAGATAAAAAAAAACAAAATATTTCAAACATTTCACTACATGAGTTAGATGGATGTGCTGATTTTTTTTTATTAGAAGGAACCTTTAGAGTTTTTCCTTTATCTATCCGTCACGGAGATTTACCAATCTTAGGTTTTCGCATAAATAATTTCGCATACATTACAGATGCTAGTGATATACCTATTTTTACTAGAAAAAAATTGAAAGGATTAGAAATTTTAGTTTTAAATATTTTAAGAAAAACTAAAAAAAAATCTTTCGATTCTAATTTGTTAGAATCATTAGAAATAATTCATGAAATAAATCCAAAAAAAACTTATCTAACGCATATTAGTCACCTACTAGGATTCCATGAGAGTATACAAAATAAACTACCTAAAAATGTGTATTTAGCCTATGATGGTTTAACCATGGAAAATTCATAATTTTATTATGTATGAATAAAAAACATAATTGAATCAATGCTTTTTTTTCATTAAAAATTTGATATCCTTTTTTTTTCAAAAAAAATCAAAACATATGCGAACGTTAAAAAACATTTTCTTTTCTACAAAAATGACTTCTATTTTATTTATACTTTTGGCTTTGTCAATGTCTATTGCAACGTTCGTAGAAAAAAAATATTCTACAGATATAGTAAAAATATTTTTTTATGAATCCACTTGGTTTGAAATCCTTGTATTTTTATTTATTATAAATTTAATAGGTAATATATGGAAATATAAATTATGGAAGAAAAAAAAAATTCCTTTGTTCATTTTTCATTTATCATTCGTGTTAATTTTCATTGGAGGAATTTTTTCTAGATATTATAGTTTTGAAGGTATAATGTCTATTAGAGAAGGAAATACAAATAATAAAATTATTTCTAGAAAAAATTACATAAAATTACAAGCAAATCAAAATGATTATGAGATGTCTTATCATGATCCTTATATTTTATCATCTTTTCATTATGGATATAATGGAAAATTTCTTTTCAAAGGAAATATTATAAAAGTTAAAATTATTGACTATATTCCTTGCGCAAAAGAATTTATTTCTAATAAAAATCCTTCAGAAAAAATTATAAAAATCATTTCAACAAATTTAATAGGAAGAGAGGAAAATTATTTAAAATATGGAGAAAAGAAAAAGATAAGAAATATATATTTTTCTCTTAATAAAAAAATTCCTTTAGGAATACAAATTATGGAAATAAAAGATAAACTTTATGTTAAGTCTTCGTATTCCGGAGAGATTATGAACATGAAAAATCATAAAATTTTCTTTTTTCCAAAAAATGTTTCTATTCCTTTAAAAATAAAACACCTATATAAGATTAATGGAAGTTCTATGCAATGGGTATTTCCCGAAGGGATAATTAGAGGAAAATTAAAATACATCCAATCATGTGATCAAAAAGAAGACTCAGAAAAAAAAGAAGCAGCTATTACTGCTATTATATCGTTTAAAAATAAGTCAAAATTAATAACATTTTTAGGAAAAAAAAATAAGATAGAAATGAGTGAGCCTTTTTCGTTTAATCACTTAAAAATTTCTATAGGATATGGCTCAATTTTATATAATCTTCCTTTTTCTTTAAGATTAAACAAATTTCATGTTAAAAACTATCCAGGATCTGAACTCCCATCATTTTTTATCAGTCATGTAACATTATTAGATAAAGAAAAAAAGATAAATTATCCAATTTACATGAATCATGTTCTTAATTATAAAGGTTATAGATTATTTCAATCTGGATATGATCCAGACAAAAAAGGAACACATTTTTCTGTGAATAATGATTCTTTAGGGACAAAAATTTCTTATATCGGTTATTTTTTTATGAGTATAGGAATGTTTTTAACTTTATTTTGGAAAGGAACAAGATTTTACCATCTTAAAAAAAAACTAAGAATTTTATCTAAAATTTCTTTTTTTATACTATTTTGGATAAGTGGATATCATTTTCTTTTTTCTAATCATCATGAAACATTTCAAAAAATTTCTCTGGAAGAAATATCAGACAACATCCATATATCCAAAAAACATGGAAATAATTTTAGTCGTTTACTTGTACAAGATGATAAAGGAAGAATCAAACCCGTTCATACTCTAGCATTAGAACTCCTTAGAAAGATACATAAAAAGAACCATATAGGAAATTTAGATGCAAATCAATGGTTTATTTCTATTCATCAAGACAATATTTTTTGGACTAAAATTCCTTTTATTAAAGTAGATAAAAGAGGAGGTTTTAAATTTTTAAATAAGGTCAAAGCAAATAAAGATCATTATACTTCTATAATGAATCTTTATAAAATAAAGATATCAAAATTAAAATTTGTTTTGCAAGAAGATTATGAAAAAGCTTTTTCCAAAGAACCCTTTGAAAGAAACGATTATGATAAAGCAGTCATTAATCTTAGTGAACGAGTAGGTATTATTCATGGTATTTTTCAAGGAAAATATATTCGAATTTTTCCTATTCAGAATGATCCTAATCATACATGGTCTAGTTGGATTAGATCAGATTCTGATCAATTAAATCCTAAAGGATTATCAATGTTTCATCATTATCTTCAATCTTTGTTTTATGCACAAAATGAAAAAGATTGGAATATAGCAAATAATGAAATAAGAAAAATACGATTATATCAGATTAAAAATGCTAAATCTATATTACCTTCAGAAAAAAAAATATCAATGGAAATTCTTTACAATCAACTAAATATTTTTTATTTATTACCTTTTTTTTACGTTTTTATAGGTTTTTTTATTCTTTTTTTATCCTTTATAAAAATTTTTTATTCAAATAAATTGATTTTTATATCATCTAGGATTTTGATTTCTATTTTATTCCTTCTATTTTCTATTGAATTTTTAGCTTTAGTTTTAAGATGGTATATTTCTGGACATGCACCATGGAGCAATGGATATGAGTCAGCAATATTCCTTAGTTGGTTGTTAGTAGGTATAGGATTTCTTTTCTATAAAAATCAATTTGTATCTGCTCTCTCTTCTTTAAGTTCCTCTATTTTATTATTTGTATCACATGGTAATTTTATGGATCCAGAAATAACTAATCTTGTTCCTGTATTGAAATCTTATTGGTTAATTATACATGTTGCTATTATAACATCTAGTTATGGTTTTTTTTTTATAGGATCATTTTTAGGTTTTTTAGTATTGATTTTATATATTTTAAAGGGTTCAAATATTATGATCAATAAAAAAATTCAAATTCATATTGATAAATTAACTATTATTAATGAAATGAGTTTGACGATAGGACTTTTTTTATTAACTATAGGTACTTTTCTTGGCTCTATTTGGGCTAATAGTAGTTGGGGTCGTTATTGGAGTTGGGATCCAAAAGAAACATGGGCTTTAATTAGCATAATGGTTTATGCCTTTGTAATACATCTTCGTATAATTCCAGGAATGAAAAGTCAGTTTTTGTTTAATTTATCGAGTATAGTAGCTATACTATCTATCATTATGACTTATTTTGGAGTAAATTACTATTTATCTGGACTACATTCTTATGCTAATAATAGCGGTGAAAGCTCTTCTTTTCCATATTGGTTCTTTTACAGTATTCTAATTTTTGTAACCATTATAATTTTATCGTATTCCAATTATAGAAAAAATAGTATAAGAAAAAAGTGAACGTTTATATAAACGTTGATAACATAATTTTAATAAACAAAAGAACATTTGGAAAAAAAAAAGAGAAGTAATCTATTTAGAGACGTATTTGGAAATTTACATATCATAAAACGTTTTTTAATTTTTACTTTTGGTTGTATTTCTTATAATCGTTATAACGGTTTTAATAAACTACAATTAAAAGGAACCGAATATATCAAAGATCTTCCCGATAAAAAAGTACTTTTTGTCTCCAATCATCAAACTTATTTTGCTGATGTTTTCGCCATGTTTCATGTTTTTTGTAGTGTTAAAAATGGTTTTATAAATACAATAAAAAACCCTATTTATCTTTTAAATCCAAAGTTGAATTTATATTATGTAGCGGCAAAAGAAACTATGAATAAAAATATTCTTACTAGATTATTTACTTATTCAGGAGGTATTACTGTTAAAAGAACATGGAGAGAAGGAAATAGTAAAGTCAATAGATTAGTGGATATATCTGAAATATCACGTATGGGAAATGCGTTAAATGATGGATGGTTAATAACCTTTCCTCAAGGAACTACTAAATCTTTTGCGCCAGGTCGTAGAGGTGTTGTTCATGTTATAAGAAAATATAAACCGATAGTTGTCCCTATTGTGATAGATGGATTTAAATTAGCTTATGATAAAAATGGCATTAAAATAAAAAAAAGAGGAGTATTGCAGAAAATGATTTTTAAAAAACCCATAAAAATGGATTTAAAAAATGATACAACTGATATGATTATGGAAAGAATTATGGATGCAATAGAACAGTCTCCTAAATTTTATAAGAAGAAAAATACTTCGTTATGAAATATAAATATGTACGAAAAATCTTTCTAGATTTTTTTCAAGAAAAAAAACATAAAATTTTTCCTTCTTTTCCTATTCATTTAAAAAATGATCCTACTCTTTTTTTTATTAATGCAGGAATGAATCCATTTAAAGATTTTTTTCTAGGTAATAAAAAATCGGAATATCCCCGTATTGTTAATATTCAAAAATGTCTTAGAGCTTCTGGAAAACACAATGATTTAGAAAATGTTGGATATGATAATTATCATCATACCATGTTTGAGATGTTGGGAAATTGGTCTTTTGGAGATTATTCAAGAAAAGAAATTATCGAATGGTCATGGGTCCTTTTAACAAAAGTTTATAATATTCCAGAAAAAGATATTTATATATCTATATTCATTGGGAATGATGAAGATGGATTATCTATGGATAAAGAAAGTTTACAATATTGGAAAGAATTAATAGATAAAAAAAATATTGTTTTTTTTGGAAAAAAAGATAATTTTTGGGAGATGGGGGAGACAGGTCCTTGTGGCCCTTGTAGTGAAATTCACATAGATTTACGTAATAAGGAAGAAAAGAAAAAAATAGAAGGGAGATATTTAATTAATCAAAATCATCCTGAGGTTATAGAAATTTGGAATCTTGTTTTTATTGAATTTTTGAGAAAAGAAAATGGAAATTTAGAAAAACTTTCTACGAAGCATATAGATACAGGAATGGGATTAGAAAGGTTGTGCATGGTTTTGCAACATAAAATATCTAGTTATGAAACAGATATTTTTTTTCCAATAATTAGAGATATTAAAGATTTTTTAGGAAAAAAATATAAAAAAGATCTTAATCAAAATATATCTATACGTATTGTAGCTGATCATTTAAGATCTCTCGTTTTTTCCATTTCAGATGGACAATTGCCTTCTAATAATGGAGCAGGATATGTAATAAGAAAAATTTTAAGAAGAGCAGTTGTTTATGTTACCCGTTTTTTATATAAAAAAGGACCTTTTATTTACAAATTTGTAGATTCTCTAGTTAGAGAAATGAAAAATTATTTTCCTGAACTAGAGAAAAAAAAAGATTATATAAAAAACATAATAAAAGAAGAAGAATTCTTTTTTTTAAAAATTATTGAACAAGGATATAAAAGGATGCATCACTTAATTATAAGGGCTAAAGAAAAAAATTTTAAATTATTAAACGCTCACAGTATTTTTAAGTTGTATGATACCTATGGTTTTCCTATTAAATTATCTAAATCTTTAGCTAAAGAGAATAATTTATCTATTGATGAAAAATCATTGGAAAAAAAAATCTATAAACAAAGAGAGATGTCGTCTATATCTCATAAAAAAAATTTTTTTATGAAAACAAAAGATTGGGTTATTATACATGATACAAATATGGATCATTCTTTTTTGAAAAATAATTTTATTGGATATGATTATTTAGAATACACTATACGTATTCTTCGATATAGAAAGGTAGAAAAAAGTATTCAAAATAGTACTACTAATCATAATAATAATTATTATGAATTAGTTTTTTCAAAGACTCCTTTTTATCCTGAAGGAGGAGGTCAATTGGGAGATACAGGTTTTATAAAAAATGAAAAAGATGAAATTTTTATAGAAAATACAAGAAAAGAAAATTTAATAATCTTACATTTAGTCAAAAAACTTCCTTTTTCTATTTATTCTGATTTCCAAGCAAAAGTAGACAAAAATAGAAGAAATAAAATAGAAATTAATCATACATCCACTCATTTACTTCACTTTTCTCTGAAGAAAATTTTAGGATCTCAGGTAACACAAAAAGGTTCTTATGTAGGTGATAAATATCTTCGTTTTGATTTTTCATATCATAAAAAAATATCAATGAATGAATTATCTAAAATCGAAGAATTCATTCAATCATTGATTAATTCTAATTTAGTTATAGAAGAAAAAAGATCTTTTCCTTTAAAAAAAGCAATTGAAAAAGGTTATAGTGGTTTATTTCATGAGAAATATGAAGAAAAAGTACGAATAATAACTTTTGGTGATTTTTCTGAATTGTGTATTGGGACACATATAAAATGTACTGAATTAATTCAATCTTTCGTCATTTTATCAGAAAAATCTATATCTCATGGTGTTAGGAGAATAAAAGCTATTACTTATAAAAAGGCTATTCAATACTTAAGATCTATTCATGTTGAATATAAGTCTTTAAAAGAGATAATGAATAATACAAAATATCCAATAAAAAATGTTCTCAATTTACAAAATGTAAATAAAAAATTAAAACAAAAATTAGAAAATTTATATGTTCAAGAAAGAAAAAATATTAAAAAAGAATATTTGACAAAAGCTATTTCATTACCTTCTATCACATACGTATGTGACATTTCTAATGATCATAAGGAATTTGATATCAGTTTTTTTAAAAAAATTTTTTTAGATTTACGGAATGAAATATCCAATCTATTTTTAGTAGTAGGTTTCATAAATAAAAAAAGTAATCAACCAATAATTTTTATTTCTATATCAGACAAAATAATTAAAAGTAGAAATATTCATTCTTATCAAATTATAAAGAGTTTATCAGATGATATTCATGGAAAGTCTTGGGGAAAATCTTCTTTTGCTACCTCAATAGGAAATAGAAAGGAAGGGTTAAATTTAGTTTTAAAAAAAATTCAAAAATATATCAAAAAATATTTTGAGTAATTTTGATAGATAATTTCATTAATTAAAGTAGTATTAATTCTAAAATTATTATATGAGTGACAAATATTCATTTTTAAATGACATTCATCATATAGAATTTCTCTATAAAAAATATAAAATAAATCCTAATTCGGTAGATAAAAGTTGGTCTTCTTTTTTTTATGGTTTTGATTTTAAAGAAAAGATTTATCATTCTAATCAAGGAGAAAAAGAATCTCTTATGATTATAGATAGAGAGAAGAAAATAAAAAACTCTTTTTTTTATAAAGAATTCTTGGTTTATAATTTAATTTCTGCTTACAGAAATAGAGGACATTTTTTTACAAAAACAAATCCGATAAGAGATAGAAGAAAACATTTTCCTTCTTTGGATTTAAGAAATTTTGGATTATCTGAAAAAGAACTAGATCTTCATTTTGAAGTAGGTAAAATCATAGGATTAGGAAAAAATTCATTAAGAAATATTATACATAACCTTGAAAAGATCTATTGTAATTCTATAGGAATTGAGTATATGTACATTTCTGATTCTAAAAAAATTGAATGGATTGAAAAATGGTTTATCGATAAAAAAATGAAATTCTCTGTGAAGAAAAAAATATTTTTTTTGAAAAAATTAAATGAAGCAGTAGCTTTTGAAAATTTTATTCATACTAAATTTGTAGGTCAGAAAAGATTTTCTATAGAAGGAAATGAATCTATCTTACCAGCATTAGAAGAAATGATAGAATATTCTTCTAATAAGTACCTAACAGAAGATTTTATTATAGGAATGTCTCATAGAGGACGTTTAAATCTTTTGTCTAATTTTTTCAAAAAAAATTATTCCAATATTTTTAGTGAATTTCAGGAAAAAGAATATGAAGATAAAACTTTTTCCGGTGACGTAAAATATCATTTAGGTTTCACTAAAATTAGAAAAACAGATAAAGGTAATTTATTAAAAATAAATTTAGTTCCAAATCCTTCTCATTTAGAATCTGTAGATGCAGTTGTAGAAGGTTTAACTCGTTCTAAAATAGATAATTATTATTCTAATGATAGCAATTCTAAAAAGATTATCCCAATTTTAATTCATGGAGACGCTGCTTTATCCTGTCAAGGAATTGTATATGAAGTTTTACAACTATCCAAATTAAAAGGTTATCAAACAGGAGGAACAATTCATATCGTTATTAACAACCAAATAGGTTTTACTACGAATTATACAGAAGGTCGTTCTAGCATTTATTGTACAGATATAGCAAAAGTAGTGCTATCTCCTGTATTACATGTTAATGCAGATGATATAGAATCAGTTATTCGTTCTATTCATTTTGCTATTGATTTTAGAATGCATTATCATGAAGATGTTTTTATTGATTTATTAGGATATAGAAAACATGGACATAATGAAGGAGACGAACCTCGTTTTACTCAACCTTCTCTATACAAAATAATATCCAATCATAAAAATTCATATGAATTATATAAAAAAAAATTGGAAAAGGAGGGAATTATTGATTACAATGATATTAAAAATATGGAAAAAGAATATGAAATAATTCTTAATAAAGGATATGATGAAGCAAAAAATATTAAATTTCATGTTCTAAATCCTTTTTTAGAAGACGAGTGGATAAATTATCCTATTATATCATCACATAACAAAAATAAAATTTTTCAAGAAATAGATACTAAGTTTTCAACTGAAAAATTGATAAAAATAGCTAATAATATTTTTACTCTTCCCAAAAAGAAAAATTTTTTTAGAAAAACTAAATCCCTCTTTTTGAAAAGATTAAAAATGATCAAAAATAATTTAGTAGACTGGGGGACAGCAGAATTGATTGCTTATGCATCACTTTTATATGAAGGTTTTCATATTAGATTATCAGGAGAAGATGTTGCTAGGGGCACGTTTTCTCACCGTCATGTTGTTATAAAAACAGAAGACAAAGAAGAAGAAATTATTTTATTAAATAAAATAGGTAAAGGAAAAATACAAGTATATAATTCTCCACTTTCCGAATATGGTGTTTTAGGCTTTGATTATGGATACGCCATGAATTCTCCTAAAACTTTAACTATATGGGAGGCTCAATTCGGTGATTTTGGAAACGGAGGACAAATCATTATAGATCAATATATTTCTTCTGGAGAAAAAAAATGGAAAATTAGAAATGGAATAGTTCTTTTTTTACCTCATGGATATGAAGGACAAGGACCTGAACATTCTTCTGCACGTGTAGAACGATATCTACAACTTTGTGCTCTAAATAATTTATTCTTAGTAAATTGTACAACCCCTGCAAATTTTTATCATCTTTTAAGAAGACAAATGAAACTAGATTTCAGAAAACCTCTTATAATTTTTACTCCAAAAAGTTTGCTTCGTCATTCTAAATGTATTTCCAATCTAGAAAAATTATCTTTAGGAAAATTTCAAGAAATTTTGGATGATAATACAATTAGAAACATTGAAAATGTCACAAGATTAATTTTTTGTTCTGGAAAAATATATTATGATTTACTGGAGAAAAGAGAATTAATTCAAGATATAACAACGGCTATAATTCGTATAGAACAAATTTATCCTTTAAAAGAAGATACTATTCTAAAAATAGTAAAAAAATATAAAAACAGTAAAAATATCTTATGGGTACAAGAAGAACCAGAAAATATGGGTTTGTGGAGCTTTATTTTTAGGAAACTCAAGACTATTCCATTTAAATTAATTTCTCCAAGTGAAAGTCCTAGTCCATCTACAGGTTCTTATAAAAATTTTTTAAAAATTCAAAAAGACATATTAGAAAGATCTTTTTTATAAGATTTTTGATTTATTTTATAACTAAAATTTGAATTATCTATGATAATAAAAATCAAAGTTCCTTCTCCAGGAGAATCTATTACAGAAATAGAAGTTTCATCATGGAATGTTAAAAATGGAGATTATGTAGAAAAAAATCAAGTGATAGCTGAAGTAGATTCTGATAAAGCTACTTTAGAAATTATTGCAGAAGAAAGTGGAGTTATTTCTTCTATGAAAGAAATAGGAAAAAAACTAAAAGTAGGCGATACTCTATGTATTATAAACACATCTACCAATAATAATCGTAACGATAAATTTTTTTTTATAGAAAAAAATTCTTCTAAAAAAGAAGAAATAATAAAAAATTATCCTTCTCCTTCATCAAAAAAAATATTGTCTGAGAAAAATATTCCATTAGAATCTATTAAAGGAAGTGGGAAAGATGGAAGAATAACAAAGAAAGATTGTTTAATTGTTGCTTCATCTCTTTGTAATAAAAAAAAAGGGAACAATAATAGTATTATTAAAAAACAATGTAGAAATAAAAAAATTACACCACTTTCTTCTCTTAGAAGAAAAATTTCTGAAAGATTAGTTTCTATTAAAAATAGAACAGCAATGCTCACTACTTTTAATGAAGTAGATATGAAAAATGTTTTTATAATCAGGAAAAAATACAAAAATATTTTTAAGGATAAACATGGAGTTAATTTAGGTTTTATGTCCTTTTTTACTAAATCTTGTGTGAGAGCCTTAAGTTTATATCCAGATGTTAATGCTATGATTAGTGGTATAGAGAAAATTAATTTTAATTATTGTGATATTAGTATTGCTATATCTGGACCAAAAGGATTAATGGTTCCTGTTATTAGAAATGCTGAAAATTTATCTTTTCGAGAAATAGAGAAAAAAATTAAAATACTATCTACACGTGTTCATGACGGAAAAATATCTATAGAGGAAATGACTGGAGGGACTTTTACCATAACTAATGGGGGAATTTTCGGATCTATGCTTTCTACTCCAATAATAAATCCTCCACAAAGTGCAATTTTAGGTATGCATAATATAATAGAAAGACCTGTAGTTATTAATGGATTGATAGAAATACGTCCTATCATGTATTTAGCTCTCTCATATGATCATAGAATTATAGATGGAAGAGAATCTGTAGGGTTCCTTCTTTCTATCAAAGAATCTATAGAAAATCCAATAAAATTTATAATGGGAGGAGATGAAAAAAATATTCATTCTATATTAGAATTATAGATTTTATACAATTTGTCTAAATTTTTTTCCCCCCCCCCTTTGATTTTCTTTTAATGATCATGAATTTTTAATTCAAGAAAAAAAAGAAAATCATCTTTCTACTTTAATAAACAAAGAAGAAAATCTTTTTCAAGAGAGAATAAACTTATTATTCATCTTTTCTTTTCTTCTTCTAAACTATGTGCTAGTCATTTTTTTTAACTAAAGAAAAGAAAATAAATATTCAAATTTTTGATACAAAAAAAAAGTATTTTTTCTTACTTGTAAAATTGGTTTAGTAAGTAAATACAATTATAAAAAAGATTCTAATTATTAATTAATCATTCTTAAAAATGATTATTTTTTATCTTATAAGAGGATTCTGTTTATTTATATTTCCAACATGCATTTGTTTCATTTTTATTTTTATGATTTTTATTTGTTCATGTAGTAGACCATATTTGTCTGTTTTCTTAGCTTCTATTAATAATAACTCAGCTTTTTTTTTATCTCCCCTTGATAGGCAAGCTATAGCTAGATTTAATTTAGCTATAGCTTTATTTTGTTGAAAGTGTAAACCAATATCTAAAGCTTTTTTCATATATTTCTCAGATTTCTGAATATCTGATTCTGAATATAGAATTCCATAAAGAAAGTAATAATAAGCCATTTGACTTTGAGTTAATTGTTTTTTTGGATTTTTTATATATTCTAAATATTTTTTTAAACCTTTCATATCTTTCTTCTTTATTTTAAGAAAAGCTAATAATAAAAATTCATTCCTAAAAATGAAAAATAAAGGAAAAAGACTAATTAATAGAAAAATTAATCCTAATGAATAATTTTTTTTGGATAAAAAAATAATAGATCCTATTACAATTATAAAAAATAAAATTTTTTTTGTAATCTTTTTCATTATGATATTTAATATTTTTGTTTTTTGATTTTTATCCAATTAATAAGGTCATTATAATTAGAATTACATAAAGTATGTCCAGAATCATATTCTTTATATAAGACAGAAAGAACTTTTTTTTTTTTTAAAAATTCAAAACTTTTTTTAGACCAACTTATAGGAATAATAGGATCATATATTCCATGAGAAATAAAAAAGTCTAAATTTTTATAAGCCTCCTCTTCTATTGTTTTTGGTAAAATTCTTTTTTCTAAATATCCACTAAGAGCTATTATTTTTTTTACTTTATGATATTTTCTTATAGCTATAGCATAACTCAAAATAGCTCCTTGACTGAATCCACATAACCATACTTGATTTAATAAATTATATTCTTTAATAGCTTCATCTATAAAAAAAGAGATTTTTTCAATCGTTTTTTTTGCTTGTAAAATATTAATAAATTTTTCTTCATGATTAAAATCTATATCATACCATGAATATTTATCTAAACCTATAGAATTCAGTCCTTGAATACTGATTATAAAAAAACTATCTGGAATATCTTGATGAAAAGAAAAAATATCTTTTTCATTACTACCATATCCATGAATCATTAAAAAAAGAGGATGTTTTATTTTATTTTTTATTGGCTCTTTTATTTTATGTTTAATAGAAAGTTTATCTAAAAGCATTTTTATTTTATTTACAATTTTTTATCTACTATATATTCGATTTTAAAAAAAAGAAGAAATTCTTCAGTTAAACTTGAATCACAAAGTTTTATGTGAATTTAAAATTCTGCATATTAAAATATAAAGAAAGAGGATTCAAACATAAACGATTTTTAGTTTAAATTTACTATAAAAAATATTTAGAATATATAAATGAATCTACATGAATTTCAGGGAAGAGAAATATTAAAAAATTTTTTAATTGAAAAAAATATTCCTGATGGAATTGTGGCTTCTACTCCTGAAGAAGCGGTAAAAGCGGCTAAAATAATCTTTAAAAGAACTAAAAAAAAATCCTTAGTTATAAAAGCTCAAATACATGCAGGTGGTCGTGGAAAAGGTGGAGGAATAAAAGTAGCTAACTCTTTAGATGAAGTATATAATAAATCAAAAAATATTTTAGGAAAGTATCTAGTTACTCCACAAACTTCAAAAAAAGGAAAATTGGTTCGAAAAATTCTTATTTCAGAAGATGTGTATTTCAATGAAAATAGATTTTCTAAACCTAAAGAATTTTACTTTTCTATATTATTCAATAGGGAAATTGAAAAAAATGTAATTCTTTATTCTAAAGAGGGAGGAATAGATATAGAAGATGTATTTGATAAATGTAAAAGTAAAATATATAAGGAAACTATAGATCCATTTATTGGATTACAATTATTTCAGATCAGAAAAATTGGTTTTTTCCTAGGTTTAGGAGGAGGGGAAGTATTAAAAAATTTTATACATTTTGTTTTTTCTATTTACAAGGTTTATTTATCGATTGATGCTTTATTATTAGAAATAAACCCTCTTATTTATACTACTTACGATCATAAAATTATAGCAGTAGATATAAAAATAATACTGGATGATAACGCTTTGTTTCGTCAGAAACAATACGCAGATATGCGTGACATAGAAGAAGAAGAACCTATTGAAATAGAAGCTATGAAAGCTAATTTAAATTTTTTAAAACTTGATGGAAATGTAGGATGTATGGTTAATGGTGCTGGTTTAGCTATGGCTACTATGGATATGATAAAATCTTGTGGTGGAAACCCATCTAATTTCCTAGATATAGGTGGTTCTGCTGATAAGGAACGAGTAGAAGAAGCCTTTCGTATCCTTTTAAAGGATCCATCTATAAAAGCTATGTTTATAAACATTTTTGGAGGAATTGTACGTTGTGATACAGTTGCAGAGGGAATAATTAACTCTTATAAAAAAAGTAATCAGAAAATAAAAATACCTATCATTGTTCGTTTACAAGGAACAAATGAATTTATAGCAAAAGATAAACTTGAAAACAGTAAACTTCCGATTTATTCCACTCATACTTTAAAAGAGGCTTCCGATAAGCTTAAGAGATTATTACTAATAAAAAAATAATATGGATAAGATTTTTTCTTATATTGGATGGACGTTTAAGTATAGACCTGTAAACTGGAATGAAGTAATAGGACAAAATAAGATTATTCATCTTATAATAAATACTATTAAAAAAAATTTTTTATCTCAAATTTTGCTTTTTTCAGGACCTAAAGGTGTTGGAAAAAATACATGTGCAAGAATATTAGCCAATGAATTGAATTTCTTTTCTAAGAAAGATTCTTCTCTAAATATTTTTAATATTAATGGAATCTTTAACCATTCAGAAGAATTTATTTGTAAAATAATTAAAAAAATACGTTTATTCCCAAAGGAAGGGAAGTATAATATACTTATATTGAATAACATTCATCATATAAACAAAAATTATTTTTTATCTATAATAGATAATCCTCCTCCACATGTTCTGTTTGTTTTTTGTACGGAAAAACAAACAGAAATTATAAATTATATTCTTCATATTCATAGTTATCAAATTTATGAATTTGAACATATTTCATTAAAAAAAATTTTTTTTTACCTGAAAAAAATAGCAGAAAAAGAAGGTCTTAAAATAGATAATGAAGCCCTATTTATCATTTCTAAATATGGAAATGGATCCATAGAAAAGGCTATTCTAACTTTAGAAAAGTTAAGTTTCTTTCAACAAGAAAATAGAATATCTAGTGAATTGGTTATGGAAAAATTAGGAATTCTTCAAAAAGAAGAATATTTTAAAATAACTGATTATATTTTAGATGGAAAAAAATCAAATATTTTAATTTTTTTGGATAAAATTTTTCAGAAAAAAATTAATCCTATCAGTTTTATAGATGGATTAATTAATCATTTTAGACATCTTTTTTTATCTAAAAACATAGAAACATTATTTCTTTTAAAGTGTGAAAAAAAAAATATAAAATTTTATATAGAACAATCAAAGAGATTGTATCCTTCTTTTTTAATCAAATCTTTGATAAGATTACACAAAATAAAAAAAGAATTTTATAATTACAGTGCTGATTATTTATTAATAGAAATTAATTTGCTTCAATTAACAAAAGATTTAGATCTTTATTTTAAAGATAAATATGATTCTTATAAAAAAAATCCTAATCAGTTTAAAAAAAAAATTAAAGTTTTGGAAGAAAACTGGAAAAATTTTCTTCAGAAACTTTCTGAAAGGATTAAACCTAACTATTTAATTTTTTTAGAAAAAATTAAATTTTCTTTTTCTAAAGATAGAATATTGTTAGTCGTTCCTTATGAATTATATACTTGTGAATTTTATTTTTTTATAAAAACATATTTTCTTAAGTATATAAGAAAAAAATTGAATGAAAAAAATTTAGAATTCAAAATTGAAATAAAAGAAAAAAATGTAGATGATTTTTCAGTAAAAAAAGAAAATTCCTTATTTCATAATAATAAGTTAGTTGATCAATTAATTGAAAGATTAGAATTGAAAATTTCATCCTCTATTTTATTATAAGAAATAATATGAAACTGATTCGATATAATATAAAAAATATATTGAGAACAATATTGGATTTATTTGTACAAATGAAAGAGATATTTTATCTTCTTGAAATGAGTATTTTTATTTTATTTATTTAATGGTTTTAATTTATGATTCATTATTGGTTTTCCTTTTTTTCTTCTACTTCTTCCGATGAAGAAATTCATGATGAAGCCTCCTTCAGTCATGAAGAATGTAGTAGTACAGGTTCTAGTTATTATGGAGGAACTCCTATAAGGAGCAAAACTCCTGTTCTAGATAATTTTGGAAGGGATTTAAATTCTATAGCTATTGAAGGAAAATTAGATCCAGTTGTAGGAAGAGATAAAGAAGTTGAACGTGTTTCTCAAATATTGAGCAGAAGAAAAAAAAATAATCCTCTTCTTATTGGAGAGCCAGGTGTAGGTAAGTCTGCTATTGCTGAAGGTTTAGCTCTAAGAATTGTACAAAAAAAAGTATCTAGAGTTTTATATAATAAAAGGGTAGTTGTATTAGATTTAACTAGTTTGGTTGCTGGAACTAAATATAGGGGACAATTTGAAGAAAGAATGAAATCTATTATAGATGAGTCAGAAAAAAATTCAGATTTAATTCTTTTTATTGATGAAATTCATACCATCATTGGTGCTGGTGGAACAACAGGTTCTTTAGACGCATCTAATATATTCAAACCTGCTTTAGCTAGGGGTGATATTCAATGTATTGGAGCAACTACAATAAATGAATATAGACAATATATAGAAAAAGATGGAGCATTAGAACGAAGATTTCAAAAAATTATAGTACAACCTTCATCAGAAGATGAAACTATTGAAATTTTAAAAAATATTAAAAATAAATATGAAATTCATCATAATGTTTTTTATACAGAAGAAGCCATAAAAGCTTGCGTTTATTTAACTGGAAGATATATAGTTGATCGTTATTTACCTGATAAAGCAATTGATGCTTTAGACGAAGCAGGATCTCGTGTCCATATTAAAAATATAAAAGTTCCACAAGAAATAGTTTTATTGGAAAAAAAACTAGAAAAAATACGAAAAGAAAAATCTAAAGTTGTTAAAAGTCAAAAATATGAAGAGGCAGCACGTTTACGTGACAAAGAAAAAGGAATAGAAAAACAATTGATTCAAGAACAAAAAATTTGGGAGGAATCTTCCAAAAAAAACAGAGAAATAGTTTATGCAGAAAACGTAGAAGAAGTAGTCTCTATGATGAGTGGAATACCGGTAAATAGAATAGCTAAAGCTGAAATGAATAAATTAAATAAAATGATTGATTTTATTCAAGAAAAAGTAATAGGACAAAATGAAGCCGTAAAAAAAATAGTAAATGCAGTACAAAGAAATAGAATTGGTCTAAAAGAACTTAATTGTCCTATAGGTTCTTTTATGTTTTTAGGAAAAACTGGAGTAGGAAAAACTTACTTAGCAAAAGTATTTTCTAAAGAATTGTTTGATACGGAAGAATCTTTAATTCGTCTTGATATGAGTGAATACATGGAGAAGTTTTCTGTTTCTAGATTGATAGGAGCTCCACCTGGTTATGTTGGTTATGAAGAAGGTGGACAATTAACAGAAGTAGTTCGTCGTAGACCTTATTCTGTTATTTTATTAGATGAAATAGAAAAAGCACATTACGAAGTATTTAACATTTTATTACAAATACTAGATTATGGATGTGTAACAGATAGTCTTGGAAGAAAAATAGATTTTAAAAATACCGTAATTATATTTACATCCAATATAGAAGTTAAAAACTTAAAAGGATTTTATTCTGAAATAGGTTTTTATACTAAATCTAAAAAATATTCTAATCAAAAGAATTTTTTAGAACAAGCTTTGAAACATACTTTTTCTCCAGAATTTTTAAATAGAATAGATGATATTATTATTTTTAATTCTTTAAAACCTAAAGATATATCTAAAATTACTCATATAGAATTAGAAAAAATAAAAAAACATGTATCCAATTTAGGATATAAACTTATAGTATTACCTGAAGTTGAATCTTTCATAAAAAAGGAAGGTTTTGATAAAGAATATGGAGCTAGACCCTTAAAAAGGGTAATAGAAAAGTTTATAAAAAATCCTATATCAGAGTGTATTATTTGTGGAACTTTAAAGAAAGAAGAAGAAATTACATTGATGATGAATGATGATAAAAATGATGTTAAAACTCTTATTAAAAAACCGTAGAATTATATGTTAAAAAAAAAATAAAAATTATTACAGATACTTTAGATTTTCTTTATCCTAATCCAGTTAGTTCATTATATCATATTAATGAATATACTTTACTTTTAGCTATATTGTTAACCTCTAGATCTAAGGAGAAGAAAGTTAATGAAATAACAAGATCTTTGTTTAAGAGAATAAAAAAACCTCATGATGTTATTTTTTTCTCTTTAAATGAAATGAAAAATTTCATAAGAAAGATAGGCCTTTTCAATAAAAAAGCTAAAAATATTTATAATCTATCCATTCTATTGATAGAAAAACATGACGGAAATGTTCCAAAATGTATGAATAAATTAAAAGATTTACCAGGAATTGGTCGCAAAACGGCTTCGGTTTTCTTATCTCATGTATCTGAATATCCGGTGTTCCCTATAGATACTCATATTCATAGAATGATGTTTCGTTGGGAATTAAGCAATGGAAAAAACGTAAAAAAAACGGAAAAAGACGCTAAATTTATATTTTCGAAGAAAAATTGGAAAAAATTACATCTTCAAATCATTTTTTACGGAAGAGAATATTCTCCATCAAGAAAATGGAATCTAAAAAGAGATATTATTTATCAAAAATTAGTCAATAACAATCTCTTAAAAAAAAATTATCAGAAAGGTAAATCGTCAAAATCTTCAGGAGTAAAAGAAGATGATATAGTTGAAGAAGCTTTTTGATCACCAAAAGAATTTTTTATCTCCTCTATTTTCCATCCCTGTATAGAATTAAAATATCTAATTATTCCATCTGGATTTTTCCATTCTCTACCTCTTATATTGATGAATACTTTTACTCTATCTTCTTCTCTTACAGAATTTAATAAATCTACTTTTTCTTGGATAAATTCTATCAGAATATTTTGTGGATATGGTTCTTCTGTTGTAATTACTATTTCTCTTTTTTTAAATCCGCTATCAAATTTTTGAATATCTAATAATTTTTTGACTCTTCCTATTATTTCCATCTTTATGCTTTATGATTTATTTTTTTTACTATTTTTAGTGTTATTTCTTTTTTTCATAGATTCTCCAATCTGATTGGATACATTAAATGATGTAATCATATTATTTAACATATCACTTGCTGATCCAGGTGAATTCGGAAGTAAAATTAAATTAGTATTTGTATTTTCCCCCATAGATTGAAGAGTATCATAATGTTGTGTAACTACAATTAAAGCAGAAGCCTCTTGTGAATTAATACCTACGTTATTTAATACTTCTACAGATTCTAAAATACCTTTTGCTATCTCTCTTCTCTGATCTGCTGTTCCTTTTCCTTGCAATTTTTTACTTTCAGCTTCTGCTTTAGCTTTAGCTATTATTTTAATTTTATCAGCTTCTGCTTTATATTCAGCAGATACTTTTTCTCTTTCTGCTGTATTGATACGATTCATTGCTTGTTTAACTTGTTCATCTGGATCTAAATCTGTAACTAAAGCCTTAATAATAGAATATCCATATTCTAACATAGCCTCCTCAAGTTCTCTTTTTACAGCATTTGCTATATTATCTTTTCTTTCAAAAACATCATCTAAACGCATTTTTGGAACTTCAGCTCTAACAACATCAAATATATAAGAAGTAATTTGAGAATTAGAATTATCTAATTTATAAAAAGCTTCATATACTTTATTTTTTATCACTTTAAATTGTACAGATATTTTTACTTTTACAAAAACATTATCTTTAGTTTTGGTATCTATTAAAATATCCAATTGTTGAATTTTTAATGTTAGTTTCCCAACTATAGTATCTACCACAGGAATTTTAAAGTGTAATCCAGCATGACGTATACTATGAAATTTTCCAAGTCTTTCAATAAGAACAGCTGTTTCTTGATGAACTATAAAAATAAAACTGGAAAAAAAAGAAAGGATCAAAAGAATTAATAATCCATAAAAAAATAAACTAAAAATACTCATATATACTTTAAAAATTTATTATTTATATTCCAAGTTCTAAACGAGCTTCTTCGCTCATAAATTCTCTACTCCAAGGAGGTTCAAAGGTTAATGACACTTCTACTTCTTCAATTCCTTTTATAGATTGAACTTTTTCTTTAACTATTAAAGGTAAAGTATCTGCTACTGGACAATTTATAGTAGTAAGAGTCATAATTATCTTAACTTTTTTATCTTTTTTATCATCTTTGTCATCATATATTTTTATATCATAAATCAAACCAAGTTCATAAATATCTACTGATATTTCAGGATCATATATACTTTTTAACACAGAAACAATTTGATCTTCTAAAAGAAACTTATTTTTTTCTTTCATTGTTTTATTAATCTTCCAAATTTATCAAAAAAACGAATAGGATAACCTAATTTTTTTAGATTTGGCAAAATTTCATTTTCTTTTCCTATAATCAAAATTCTTCCATTTTTTACGGAAAATAGCCTCTTACACGACAAATAAACTTCATTAATAGTTACAGAACGAATACTATTTAAATAATTTTTGTAAAATCCACTTGGAAGATCATTCTTTATTTCACTAATAAAAAAATCGCTAATTCTATTTGGATCTTCTAAATCTAAAATAAATAAACCACTTATCTCTTTCTTTTTGATATTTAACTCTTCCCTGGTAACCTTATTTTTTGTTATTTCTATAATTTCTTTTAAAATATCTTTGATTACTTTATCTGTTACCACATTTCTAACTTGAGTATAAATGTAAAAATAACCTATATCCATATCTGATTTTAAAAAGGAATAAGCACCATATGTGTATGCTTTTTTTTCCCTAAGATTTAAAAATAATCTACTTTGAGCTCCTCCACCCAAAATTCCATTTGCTAAAATGGAAGAAAAATAAGTTGGATCATTTTTTCTAAAATTTATAGGAAATCCATAGCAAATAGTAGACTGAGTAAGAGATGGAAGATCTACTATATCTATCTCTATTTTAGGTGAAAAATGAGATTTCAGCTTTTTGAAAGTTTTTTGATCACGAAGATCAATACCTCTTTTCCATTGAGATAAATAAGTTTGACACAATTTTTTTGCTTCTTGAACGGATATATCTCCTATAAAAGAGAGATAAGAAATATTAGGAATATAATATTTTTTATATAATTCTCTTAAATCATGAAGAGTTATTTTTTTTAAACTTTTATAAGTTTCATATTCTCCATAAGGATGGTTTTTTCCAAAAAACAAAACATTTCGTACTCGTTGCAAAATAAGATTCGGATCTTTTTCAGAAAGATCTAAATCTGTAATTTTTTGTTTGATTATTTTTTCTAACTCTGTAGAATTATCAAATTTACTATTTATTAATATATCACTAAATATAGAAAAAGATTTTTCTAAATTTTTTTTTAAAGTAGAAATATATACACCTGAAAATGAAGTATATAAATCTGATCCTATATAATCCAAAATTTCTTCTAATTCTTCTTTAGAGAATTTTTTTGTTCCAGAACGAAGCATATTACCAAAAACTTTTCTGATTCCAGCTTTATCTTTTTCTAAAAAATTCTTATAATCCAATTCTAATCCTATTCTAACTAAAGGATGTTTATGACTATCCACTATTAATACCTTTAATCCATTTTCAAGTTCAAAATATTTAGGTTTTTTAATATTGATAATGGTCTTTTTTTTTAAAGATTTTGGAGGTATAGATCTATTTACTGTTTGAGAAAACATAGTTGTATGAAAAAATATATTTATAATTATAATGAAAATAAATTTATTTAAATTAATTACTTGGAACATTATATAAACGGACTCTACTATTTGTATTTAAATATTTATTTGCTACGATTTGAATATCTTCTTCAGATACATTGCGATATCTTTCTATATCTCTATTAATTAAATCTGTATTTTTATAATATAAGTAATAATGAGAAAGATTAGATGATATTCCACTCATAGAATAGTTATCAGAAATGAACTTCTTCTCAAAAAAATTTTTATATTTTTCTAATTCATATTTTGTAACTCCTTTCTTCTTTAATATTTCTATCTCCTCATCTATAACTTTTGTTAATCCATCCAGGGTAATTCCCGGATTTATTAATCCATATATAGTAAAAACACTATAATCTTCCATAGGATCTAAAAAAGATCCAGCGTAAGAAGCTATTTGTTTTTTATTTACTATATTTTTTATAATTCGTGAACTCTCTCCAGAAGATAATATGTGATCTATGAATTTTAAAACACAAAAATCTTTATCTGTTATTTTTGGAAGTCTATAAGATAAAAAAACTCCTGGAACTTTAGTGTTTTTGTCTACGTGTGTATAAAAAATTTCTTTTTTGATAGGTTTTTCTTCTATCTTATTAACATGAATATCTATTTTTCCTCTTGGAATTGTAGAAAAATATTTATTAATTAATTCTCTAGTCTCTTTCATATCAAAATCTCCTGCAATGATTAAGGTAGCATTATTTGGAACATAATAAGTCTTATAAAATTTATGATAATCTAATTCTGTTGCAGAATCTAAGTCTTTTTCAAATCCAATAATAGGATATTTATAAGGATGTTTATTAAATAATAAGGATGGAATAACCTCAGAAACAGCTTCTATAAACGGTTGGTTTTCTACTTGCATTTTTTTTTCTTCTTTAATTACTTCTCTTTGAATTTTAATACTATTTTCATCTATTTTAGCATGAAGCATTCTTTCTGATTCCAACCATAAAGCTAATGGTAGTCTATCAGAAGGCAGTACCTCATAATAATATGTTTCGTCATAATTAGTATATGCATTATTTTTTCCTCCATTAGAAGCTATATATTTAAAGAATTCTCCTCTTTTAACATGTTTAGACCCTTCAAACATTAAATGTTCGAAAAAATGAGCAAAACCAGATTTACCGGGAAAATCGTCTTTTGTTCCTACGTGATATAATACGGAAACAGAAACCAAAGGATTCGTCTTATCTTGATGTAAAATAACATGTAATCCATTTGATAAAGTTTCTTCAAAAAATTTAATTTTATATGTTTTATCTGCTTTCAACTGATTAATAGAATTAAACATCATTATCATGATGATGATTATTGAATAATAAATTTTATTTATCATATAACTTTTCTAAAAAAAATTAAAGTTAAATAAAAATAAATTTTTAAAGAAAATTACGAATTTTTTTCTTTTATTTTTGTTATTTATTATTTATCTAAGTTATGCATTTATGAAAAATATTTTATTTTTTTTCTTTTTCTTTTTTTCTTTTCTGTTGATAAAAATAGAAACAAAAAATATAGAAGGAAATGCAAAAAATGGATTTGAACTTTTTAAAAAAAACTGTACATCTTGTCATTCTATAGATTTAGAAAAAAAAATGATAGGACCGGCTTTATCTGGTATAACAGAAAAAAGAAGTAGAGAATGGTTGCATAAATGGATTATTAATAATAAATCTTTAAGAGATAAGGGAGATAAAGAGGCTTTAGCTATTTATAAAGAATATGGAAATATAGAAATGAATTTGTTTACTCAATTATCTGAAAAACAAGTAGATGATATTCTATTTTTCATAAAAAACCCTATTGTAAAAAAAGAAGAAAATTCAGAAAAGACAACAAATAAAGAGCAAAATAATATCCAACCGGATATTGATCAATTTTTAATTAAAATAATTGTTTTTGGACTTAGTGTTTTATCTATAATTCTTCTTTGTATTTTATATAAAATTCAAGTCTTAACTAGATTATTTTTTGAAAAAGAAAAATTTTTTAGGAAAAAGAGTTTTTGGCTATATTGTAAGACTTTTTTTTTACCTTTTTTTTCTTTCATAGAAAAAAAACGGAAAAATTTCATGTTTTTTTCTTGTTTTTCAGGTTTTTTATTAGGATTATACATAATATGGAATTTTTTAATGAAAATAGATGTTAATAAAGGGTATAAACCTGAACAACCTATTTATTTTTCTCATAAAATTCATTCTGGAATTAATAAAATTAATTGTGAATATTGTCATTCTTCAGCAAAATATAGTAAAGTATCTGGTATTCCTTCTTTAAATGTTTGTATGAATTGCCACATTACTATTAATGAGTATAAAGGTGATTACATTGAAAAAGGAAAAAGTAGAGACGAATATAATAAAGAAATACAAAAAATTTATCATTTTATAGGATGGAACAAAGAAAAAAGAGATTATTCTAATAATCAACATCCAATTCAATGGACTCGAATACATAATATGCCTGATTTTGTTTATTTTGATCATTCTCAACATATTATAGTTGGAAAAAAAATGATAAATAAATCAAAAAAAGTCAATCAAACTTGTAATGCTTGTCATGGAGATGTCCAAAATATGGATCAAGTAGAGATGTCTAATGATTTTACTATGGAATGGTGTATTTCATGTCATAGAAATACAGAGATTGATACAAATAATTCCTATTATAAAGAACATTTTTCAAATTTTATAAATAAAAAGAAAAAAATAACCGTTGATATGATAGGCGGAACAGAATGTGCTAAATGTCATTATTAACTATTATAACTTAGTAATGAAATGTTAGTAATTAGTTTTGTTTAATTTTTTTTATAAAAAATTCATGTCATGAAAGAAACAAAAAAAAAGAATAAAATAAAGAAAAAAAGTATCCTTCCTATCAAAGAGAAATGGTTAAAAAATAATACATCCAGACGTGACTTCCTTAAATTGATAGGTTTTAGCGCTGCTTCTGTTACTTTATCAGCATGTAAAGGGCCAGTCATTAAATCTATTCCATATGTTGTAAAGCCTGATGTTATTACTCCTGGTATTCCTACTTATTATGCTTCTACAATGATCGATACTTTCGATCTTGGAAGTGTATTAATAAAAACAAGAGAAGGACGTCCTATAAAAATAGAACCTAATTTGACTTCTAAATATTTCAATACTACCTCAGCTAGAATTCAATCTTCTCTTTTATCTCTTTATGATGAAAAAAGATTAAAAAATCCTTTTTTAAAGGGAAAAAAAAGTTCTTGGAAAGAAATAGATAACTATGTTGTTCCTTTTTTAGAAAAAATATCACTCTTAGGAAAAGAAATTGTTATTTTTTCAACTTCTTATCCTAGTTTTTCGACAAAAGAATTAATTCGAGATTTTACAAAGACATATCCAACTACTCGATGGATTACTTACGATCCTATTTCTTATTCTCATTCCTTAGATGCCGCATATAATATATTTGGAGTTCGTGCATTTCCTTTTTTTGATCTATCAAAAATAGAACTAATAATATCTTTTGATGCAGATTTTTTAGGTGATTGGTCTCCAGAAAATTTGGGAAAATATTATGTGAAAAATAAATATCCAAGAAAAAGAATGATAAAACATATTCAGATAGAGAGCAATATGACTATTTCTGGAGCAAATTCAGATATTCGTATACCAAAGAAGCCTTCCGACATAAAAAATATTTTATTTGAAGTTTATCAAACTATTTTTTTCCAAAAAGAAAGTAGTAATGAATTAGTCAAAATGTTAACTAAGTTGATAAAAGAAAAAGGATCAAAAAGTGTTGTTTTAGCAGATGGAAGTGAAGAAGCGTATATGTTATCATTTTTAATCAACAAAAAAATTGATAGTCAAGCTATTCAAGAAGGAAAATTTATCTTAACGAAAGAAAGTAATAATAATAAGATAGAAGAATTTATAGAAGATTTAGAAAAAAATAAAATAGGAGGATTATTATTTCATAATACGAATCCTGTATATTCTCTTCCATTTCCTCTTAATAAAAAATTTAAGAAATTCTTAAAAAGAATACCTATAACCATTTCTTTTTCTATGAAAAAAGATGAAACTAATGAGTTTACAGATGTCTTAGCTCCTATACCTCATTGGCTTGAAAGTTGGGGAGATACTCATCCTTTTACCGGTTTTTATACGTTAATACAGCCTACAATTCAATCCTTATTTGATACAAGACAATTACAAGAGTCTTTAATAATTTGGGGTAAAATTAAGGAAAAAAACTATTATGAATATTTAAAAAAAATTTGGAAAAATAAAATAATTCCAAAATCTAATGTATCATCTTTTAATGAAGCTTTATTTTATGGATTTGCAGAGAAAAAAGAAAACGTTAAAATAAAAAAGATTGATTTATCAAATGTACAATATCTAAAAAATAAAAAAATAGAAAGATCTGAAAAAAATTCTTTTGAATTAAGATTGTATACAAAAATAAGCATGGGAGATGGTTTTCAATATAATAATCCTTGGCTTCAGGAAATGCCAGATCCAATTACTCGTACAACCTGGGGGAATTATTTAACTATATCATCTTATGATGCAAAAAAAATAGGATTAAAAAATTGGCATACAGGAAACGGTTCTATGAATGGTAATTGCGTAGACTTAATAAAAGATCATAAAATTCTTATAAAAGATTTACCAATTTACATCCAACCTGGACAAGCTATAGGATCTATAGGTTTATCCTTTGGATATGGACAAAAAACAGGAAAAATATCTCAAATAATCAACAAAGGAAAAAACGCTTATACATTATACCACAATTTTTATTTGGTACAAAAGGATATAAAAATAAAAAAAACGGATAAAATATATGAATTTGCTTGTATTCAATTACAAAACACAACAGTAGGAAGAAATTTAGTTAAAGAAACGGATCTAGAAACTTTTTTAAACAAACCTAAAGAAATTTGGAATGAAGAAGAAAAAATTTATTCTCACAAGGGTTTCCTTAACCCAGAAGATATTTCTATTTGGGACGATAATAATAAAGAAAAAAAAGGACATCATTTTCATTTGTCAATTGATTTGAATTCATGTATAGGATGCGGCGCATGTATTATTTCTTGTCAATCAGAGAATAATATACCTGTAGTTGGAAAAGAAGAAATCAAAAAATCTAGAGATATGCATTGGTTACGTGTAGATAGATATTATTCTTCCAATAAAAATAAAAAAGAAGAAAATCTTTGGATAAATCCAAAAGTTTCTTTTCAACCTATAATGTGTCAACATTGTAATAATGCACCATGTGAAACTGTATGTCCTGTTGGAGCGACCACTCATGGAGAACAAGGACAAAATATGATGACTTATAATCGTTGTGTGGGAACTCGTTATTGTGCCAATAACTGTCCTTATAAAGTAAGAAGATTTAATTGGTTTAATTATGTTAATAACCAAAACTTTGATTTTCATATGAATAACAATTTAGGAAGAATGGTTCTTAATCCAGATGTAGTAATAAGAACTAGAGGAGTTATGGAAAAGTGCTCCTTGTGCATTCAGAGAACACAATTTACCATTTCTTTAGCAAAGAAAGAGAATAGAAAAATAAAAAATGAAGAATTTGAAACAGCTTGTAGTATTTCTTGTCCTACTAAGGCTATTACTTTTGGAGATACTACTAATGAGTATAATTTTATTACAAAAAAAATAAAAGACAAAAGAAATTATAAACTTCTAGAATTTCTTGGAATACGTCCAAATGTATCTTATCAATTAAAAGTAAGGAATCTAAAATAGAAAAGGAAGATTTATGAAAGATTATAATAGCTCTATTATAAGAGAACCATTAGTTTCAGAAACTAAAACATATCAAGATGTGACTAATGATATTTTGAAACCTATACAAAGTAAAGCTAGTAGACTATGGTGGATCTCTTTATTTATTTCTTTTTTAGCTTTTTTATGGGGTTTAGGATGTATTTTTTATACTATAGGTACAGGTATAGGAGTATGGGGTTTAAATAGAACAGTGAATTGGGCTTGGGATATTACTAATTTCGTATGGTGGGTAGGGATAGGACATGCCGGTACTTTAATTTCTGCTGTTCTTTTATTATTTCGTCAAAAATGGCGTTTGTCAATTAATAGATCAGCAGAAGCAATGACTATTTTTGCTGTAATTCAAGCTGGTTTATTTCCAATTATTCATATGGGAAGACCATGGAATGCCCATTGGGTTTTACCAATTCCTAATCAATTTGGTTCTTTATGGCCTAATTTTAATTCTCCACTTTTATGGGATGTGTTCGCTATTAGTACATATTTTTCTGTTTCTACTGTTTTTTGGTTTATGGGGTTAATTCCAGATTTTGCTATGATAAGAGACAGAGTTACAAATCCTTTACAAAAAAAAATATATAATATTCTTAGTTTTGGATGGAGTGGGACCTCTAAAGATTGGCAAAGATATGAACAACTATCTTTAATTTTAGCTGGATTATGTACTCCTCTAGTTTTTTCAGTACATACTATTGTTTCTTTTGATTTTTCTACTTCTTTGATTAAAGGTTGGCATAGTACAATTTTTCCTCCTTATTTTGTAGCAGGAGCTATATTTTCAGGATTTGCTATGGTCCAAACTTTATTAGGAGTAGCTAGAAAAGCTCTTTCTCTGGAGAGTTATATAACTAGAAATCATATTGAGTATATGAATATGATTATTCTTCTTACAGGAGGTATAGTGTTATTAGCTTATATATCTGAATTCATTCTTGCTTTGTATTCTGGTAGTTCTTTTGAAGAATATATTTATTTTTCTATTAATGCAGCAAAAGGACCGTTTTGGTGGGCTTTTTGGGCATTAATAGTTTGTAATGTTTTAATTCCACAACTATTGTGGATAAAATCAGTAAGAAGAAGTTTTTTTTGGTCTTATATCATAGCTATTATTATCAATATTGGAATGTGGTTTGAAAGATTTGATATCATAGTTTTAAATCTTAGTCATGACTATCTACCCTCTTCTTGGACTGGTTTTCTTCCTTCATTTGTAGATGTAGGAATATTTATAGGAACTATTGGTTTTTTTTTCATTCTTTATTTATTATACATACGTGTATTTCCAGTTATATCACAAGCAGAATTAAAAACAATATTGAAAAAAAATAAGAGATGAAAAAATCTGTATGTAATATTTATGCATTATATGATAATGAATTTTTAATGATTAAAAATTTAAAAATACTTCAAAAAAAGAAGATAAAAATACATGAAGTATATTCTCCTTTTCCAGTTCATGATTTAGACAAAATACTTAAACTTAGAAAAACAAATTTATCTTTTTTATCTTTTATATACGGTTTTATAGGTTTCCTTTTATCTAGTATATTAACTTGGTATACTATGATTTATGAATGGCCACAAAATATTGGAGGAAAACCTTCATTTTCTTGGTTTCAAAATCTTCCTTCTTTTATCCCTGTTATATTTGAATTATCTATATTTTTTTCTTCACATTTTATGTGTATTACTTATCTTATTCAATGTAATCTATATCCAGGAGCATCTCCAAAAAATCCAGATCCAAGAACAACAGATAACATGTTTTCAATAGAAATAAACATTAAAGAGGAAACAGAAAAAATTTTAAATTTATTAAAGGAAAATGGAGCCTTGGAAGTAAACATAAGAAAAAAATAATTTAGTAAATTAATTCTTATGAAGAATCAGTATTTTTTTTATATCAAACTTGTCATATTTCTTTTGACTTCTTGTAAAGTCGATAAATCTAAACCAAGTAGAGTTTATATGCCTGATATGTATTATTCTGACGCTTATGAAGCTTATTCTGATCCAAATCCTAATTATAAACAAAAAATTGATTCAAAAAAAATTAAAATTATTCCTTTTGAAAAAGGAAAATCTTCTTCACTTTTACCCGTATATGGTACTGTATCAAGAAATGATTACGGTTTTTTCCCTTCTGATAAATCTGATAATAATAACGAAGGATATAATTTTTCAAAAAAAAAACGTAAATCTCCATTAAAAAATGAAAATGAAAATGAGCTGAATAGAATTATAGAAGATGGAAAAAATATCTATAATATTAATTGTTCTATATGTCATGGAGAAAATGGAGATGGACAAGGCCTTTTAGTAAAAAATGAAAAAATATTAGGAATTCCTAATTATAAGGAAAGAGATATTACTGTTGGTAGTGTTTATCACACTATTACTTATGGTAAAAATAATATGAATTCTTACTCTTCTCAAATAAATGAGATAGACAGATGGAAAGTCGCAGAATATGTAATGTTTTTGAAAAACAAAAAATAAAAGATGTATCAATTTTCTAAAAAGAAAAAAAATATTATTATATCTATAATGTTTTTGGGTTTCTTTATTCTTTTCTTAGATCAAAGATTTTCTTTGGATAAAATTTTTATGAAAGATTTGAAGAAAGAAACAAAATTTTTTTTAAAAAAAACAAAAAATAATACTCAAAATAAAGATAAATATGAAAAAAAAGAAAATAGACTTTGGGTAAGTTTATATCTCTCTATTTTTTATTTCTTTACTGTTTCTTTAGGTTCTTTATTCTTCTTAGGAATACAACATATATCTAAATCAGGATGGTCTATTATACTACATCCTATCATGGAAGAAATATCATCCTTTCTTCCTTATGGAGGTCTTATGATTATGGTTATTTTATCATTAAATTACATAGGTATTATCCATATATTTAAATGGATGGATCCACTTTTGAACGATCATAAAATAATAGGAAATAAAAAATATTTTTTAAATATTCCATTTTTCTTAATTAGAAGTTTAATTTATATAACAGGATGGAGTTTTTTTTCATTTCAAATGAAAAAAATATCTTCCTTTTTTCAGAATTCCTTTTCTGAAAAAAATTATAAAAAATTATATTCTTTATCTGTTAAATTTATAATTTTTTTTTCTATCACATCTATATTTATGGGATGGGATTGGGTCATGTCATTGAATATACATTGGTTCAGCACGTTATATAGTTGGTATATTTTAAGTTCCTATTTAGTAACGGGCATAAGCACTATTACTATAGTTTCTATCTATCTAAAAATAAAAGGATGCCTTCCTTTTTTTAATGAAAACCACTTACATGATTTAAGTAAATATCTTTTTTCTTCTAGTTTGTTGTGGACTTACTTATGGTTTTCTCAATTTTTACTTTACTGGTACGGAAACATTCCGGAAGAGATCTCTTTTTTTATAAAAAGAGAAGATATATATGGATCTATTCATTTTTGGATGCTTATATTCAATTTTATTATTCCATTTTTAGGTTTAATGAGTAGTAAAAATAAAATTAATTCAAACATAGTTTTTACTATTTCTAGCATTTTATTAATCGGACATTATATTGATATATATCATTTAATTTATCCTGAAATTATTTATAGTAATCTAAAACCAAAATTTGGATTATCTGAGATTGGATCTTTATTATTAATAGGCTCCATTTTTAGTTATAAATTACTTTTTAATTTGAATAAAAGAAATATTCATCCTATTGGACATCCTTTTTTTCAAGAAAGTAAAAAATACAAATATCCTTATATATAATAATTTAGTTAATAATAAGTAACTACATCATTAAAAATATAATCAATTATGTTTTGTATCTTTTACAAAATTCATAATAGATTTGTTTGAACCAAAAAGAGTTAATATATCTCCTTTTTGTAAAATAGTATCTCCAGTTACTAAACCTATTACTTTTTTTGTTAGGTTTTTGGATATAGGGTTTTCAATTTCCCGTATTATAGTAATTAAAGAAACAGAATATTTTTGTGTTAATTGTATACTTTTCACAAATTTTCCATGAAAAGAGTATGGGGAAAAAACTTCTGCAATAGAGTGTTTGTTGTCTACTCTGAAATAATCTAGAGCATAATTAAAAGATATTTGTTTAGTTAATCGAAAAGCAGCATCTTTTTCCGGATGTATAACGTCTTTAATCCCCATAGCATTTAATATAGTATCGTGTATTTTAGATAAAGATCTACTAATTATTCTAAGATGTTTATACTTTTTAAGTATAGCTGTAGTTACTATAGATGAACCTTCATTTTCTCCAATCGCAACAATACCTAAATCGGCTTGTTTTATTGGTAAAACTTTATAAGCAGATTCATTATTAGCATCCATACATACTACATTTGCTATGTGGTCTTTTAATAAATCAACTTTTTCCATTTTATGATCAACGCCAAAAACTTCGTGGCCGTTATCTGTCAAATTTAGAGCTAGAGATCTACCAAAGTTTCCTAAACCTATAATTATAATTTTCATAGAATTTATTGTTAATATTAAATTAATTAATAAGAATATATTCTTTAGGATATTTATAATAATGTTTTTTATTTTTTTTCAGTAATCCTATTGCTATATTCAATATTCCAATTCTACCTAACAACATTAAAGTAATCAATACTAACTTACTTCCATACGATAAGTTAGAAGTAATACCTAAGGATAAACCTACTGTAGAAAATGCTGAAAAAACTTCAAAAGAAATAGATAGAATATCTTTTTTTGGATCAAAAAAAATAATAAAAAGAATACTTATGTATATAACAATTAAGGATAATATTACAATAGAAAAAGAGAGTTTAATTGACTTAGAGGAGATTTCTTTTCTTTGTATTTCTAACTTATCTTTTCCCATAGATAAAGAAATAATATTCATTAAAGCTAATGCAAAAGTAGTAGTTTTTATTCCTCCACCTGTGGAAGCAGGAGAAGCTCCTATCCACATTAAAAAAATAGTAAATAATATAGTAATAGGAGTCCATTTTTTAATATTTAAGATTTGAAAACCAGCAGTTCTAGATGTAGCAGAAGAAAAAAAAGAAGAAATCCACTTTCCAGTAATAGAAGTATGTTCTTCAAGAGAAGAATTATATTCACTAATATAATAAAAAATAGTTCCAAAAAAAAGTAAAAAAAATGTTGTTAATACCACTATTTTTGTATTTAAAGTTACAATATGAGCAGGATATCTTATATATTCATCTTTAAAAACTTTATAAAAGTATTTTTTTAATGTTAACCATATGTATGTAAAAAAATTAAATAGAATATTAAACCCTATTCCTCCTAGAATTAATAAAAAAGAAATGATAATCTGTAATAAATAATTGAATCTAATGGATTCAGAATACAACCCTTGGCTAAGGGTAGAAAAGCCACTATTGCAAAAAGAAGATATAGAATGAAAAATAGAAAAAAATAAAGGATCATCAGTAAAATTATTATTTCGAATGGAAAAAAAAATAAATAAAGAACCAATAATTTCTATGGTTAGAGTAACCAGTACTACCTTTACAGCTAAATAGACAACATTATTAGTTTTCTTTGAATTCAAAAAATTACTTATATATATTCCCTCTCTAAAAGAAAATCCATCTCTAAAAAAATAACTTAAAAAGGAAGTTATAGTTAAAATACCTAAACCTCCAAGTTCTATTAAAGTTAATAGAATAATTTTTCCTAAATAGGTAAAATCTTTAGCTGTATCTAATACAACTAAACCAGTTACGCATACAGCGCTAGTAGAAGTAAATAAAGCATCTATAAATGATATTTTTTTTACTGTAGAAGCTGGAAGCATAAGCAGAATAGAACCTAAAAAAGATAGAAAAATGAAACTAGTAATAAAAATAAAAGCAGGATTATGTATTTTCACGTAAATTATACGACGCATAAAATATGTAATGCGAATTAAAATATATAAAATCAAACTGACTAAAAGAGTGATTTGTGCATTTGTAATTTCCTCATTTTTAGAAAAGAAAATTTGTATAATAGATAAAAATAAAGATATAACTAAAATAAAAAATGATAAAAATATCATAGATCGATATCCTTTTTCACTATTTATAGTTTTATCGAATAAAATGAAAAAATGAAAAATACTAAGTAAAAAGACAATTCCAATAAGTATTCCTATATTTAACAGAGGATATATTTCTTTTCTCCATCCTAAAGAAATAATAAGATATAGAAATGTAATTGGAGTTATAAATGGTAATAAATCTCGCAATTTAATGCAAAACATCACTTATTTTTAAGTTTTTATTATGAATAAATTATAATCACTTTTATCATTCTTATGATTTTATAATTTTTTAACTAAATATATAACTATCTAACTAGTAATAAAATGGTGTAACTTTTTCAATCTTACTAAATTTTTTATTGCAATATCTTTTATAAGATAAAAGAGACATATCCATCGATGATGGATAAACATGAGGAATAAAACGAAGATTATCCATAACAAATAATTTTTCATTTTTTTTATTTGTGATAAAAGAATCTATATCTCCGAATATATAATGTAATTTTTTTCCTTTAACTATAGATTTTAAAAAATCTTTATTAAATTTTTTTATAAAAATAGGACTTAATCTTTTTTTTAAATGACTATATAAAGAAGTATAAAATAAATCGGATTTAGCATGTATCATAGGAATTAGTAAACCCTCTTTTAGATTAACTTGTTGACATAAAATAGTTAAGGAATCTAAGGATAATAATGGGATACCTAAAGAACAACACAAACCCTTTGCAGCTGACATACCTATTCTTAAAGAAGTATATGATCCCGGTCCTTGATTAATACAAATTGATTTTAAGTTTTTTATATCAATTTTAGCTATCTTTATAGCATATTGTATAAAAGTATGTAATTTTTCTGAATGCAAATATTTATCAGAATGTTCTTCTATGGAGATTAAACTTATTCCACTTTTTGCTATGCTTATTGAACAGTTCTTAGTAGAAGTGTCCAGATTTAGGATAAAAGTCATTTTCTATTGATTAATAAAAATTAAGTTGAACAATAGTAAAGTACTCTATTTTTTATATACAAATGATAAATAATTCAAAAAAAGTAATTGAATATATAGTACAGTGGTTAAAAACATATATAGAAAAAACTGAATCAAATGGTTTCGTTATTGGAATATCCGGTGGAATAGATTCATCTTTAACTTCTGTTTTACTAGCAATGACAGAATATCCTGTTCTAGCTTTAGAATTGCCTATCCTGGATAATAGGAAAAATTTACTTTCTAAAAAACATATAGATTTCTTAACATCTAGTTTTTTAAATGTAAATTCTTTGAAAAAAGACTTATCTTCTTTCTATACTTCTTTTCTACAAATAATAAAACAAAAAAATAATCAATCTTTAGCTTTAGCAAATTTGAAATCTCGTATCCGTATGATGACTTTATATTATTACGCAAATGAAGAGAATTATTTAGTTGTAGGAACTGGGAACAAAATAGAGGATTTTGGAGTTGGATTTTTTACAAAATATGGAGATGGAGGAGTTGATATTCAACCAATAGCAGATTTAAATAAATCTGATGTAAGAATCATTTCAAAAGAATTAAAAATTATAGAAGAGATACAAAAAGCGAAACCAACAGATGGATTATGGGAAGACAATAGATTAGATGAAGATCAATTAAAAGCTACTTATGATGAATTAGAATGGGCTATGAAAATTACGGAAGAAAAAAAAATTCCATTTGAAAAATTTAAAGGAAGAAAACATGATATTATGAAAATATATCAGTTTTTAAATAAAAAGAATAACCACAAAATGGTTCCTATTCCTATCTGTAAAATTCCCAACTATTTGAAAAAAGAATCATAGATACAAATTTTTTAAAATCCGTAAAAAAATAGATAGTTACTAATAAAAAAACCTTTTTGTACCTTTGTTTATCGTAGTTTAAATTTTTGATATTAAAAAATGGGAGAAGAACACCAACAGAAAAAAATAGTTAATAAAATTAACTCTCCTATTTTAGATAATCATGAAAATTTACTACGTAACGATGCTTTCCTGATGAGTGATGAAAAAAAGATTAATAAAATAGAGAAATATTTTTATCATATAATGGAAATATTAGGTTTAAATATGACTGATGACAGTTTACGTAATACACCTAAGCGTGTAGCCAAAATGTTTGTAAAAGAAATATTTAGTGGATTAAATCCTAAAAATTACCCTAATTTATCAACTTTTGAAAATAAATATCAATATAAACACATGTTAATAGAAAAAAATATAGCCGTTTATTCTATTTGCGAACATCATTTTCTTCCTATTGTAGGAAAAGCACATGTTGGATATATTTCTAACGGAAAAGTAATAGGTCTTTCTAAAATTAATAGAATTGTAAATTTTTATGCAAGAAGACCTCAAGTTCAAGAACGTTTAACTATACAAATTGTTCAATCTTTGCAAAAGATTATGAAAACAAAAGATGTAGCTTGTGTGATAGATGCAAAACATTTATGTGTAAATTCTCGTGGAATTAAAGATGTAAATACTAGTACAATTACGACCGAGTTAATAGGTCGTTTTCAAAAAAATTTAGAAGTAAGAAGAGAATTTTTCCATTCTATTGGAATATCCTAAAACATTTTCTTTTCAATGAAAATAAATATAAATAATTATAAGAATTTTATAAAAAAAAAAGTAAAAATATATAATTCTTTAACTGGAAAAAAAGAATTATTTAAACCTAATCATAAGGATTGTATAGGTATATATGTTTGTGGTCCTACAGTTTACAATCATTTACATTTAGGAAACTGTCGAACTTTTATTTCTTTTGACTTAGTTTTTCGTTATTTTAAACATTTGGGGTACAAAGTCCGTTATATTAGAAATATAACAGATATAGGCCATTTAGAAGAAAATGAGGATAAAATATCTAAAAGATCTCGAATAGAAGGATTGGAACCAATGGAAATCGCTCAAAAATATACCATTTCTTGTCATGAAATCTTAAAAAAATTTAATACTTTACCTCCAAGTATTGAACCAACAGCTTCCGGTCATATCGTAGAACAAATTGATATGATTCAAGAATTAATTAAAAGAAATTCAGCTTATGAGAAAAATGGATCCGTTTATTTTGATATAAAAAAATATAGTCAATCATCTTTTTATGGAAAAATAAGTCATAATAAAATAGATTATTTATTGAATAATAAATTCAAATTTATAGATGAAAAACGTCATTTTCAAGATTTTTCACTTTGGAAAAAATCTAATAAAAATCATATTATGAACTGGAATTCTCCTTGGGGAAAAGGGTTTCCTGGTTGGCATATAGAATGTTCTGCTATGAGTATGAAATACTTAGGTCCTAATTTTGATATCCATGGTGGAGGTGTTGATTTGAAATTTCCACATCATGAATGTGAATTAGCCCAATCTTTTAGTCTTTATAAAAAAGATTTAGCTAATTATTGGATGCACATAAATATGTTAACATTCAATCATAAAAAAATGAGTAAATCTACAGGAAATTACCTATCCATGAAAGAATTAGTATGTCATACTAATAAATATGATAAAGAAATATATCATCCTGTAATTATAAAATTTTTTATTTTTAAATCTCATTATCGAAGTATTTTAAATTTTTCTGAAAAAGGACTTATAGACGCTAAAAAAGGATATAACCGCTTGATGAATACAATGAAAATATTAGAAAAATTCTCTATAGTTGAGATTCAAGATGATAAAGAAAACAATTTATTTGATATTTATCAATGGATTAAAAATTGTTATAATGCTATAAATGATGATTTTAATACTCCTTTATTAATCTCTTATTTATTCAAAGCAGTTTATTTCGTTAATAATGTAAATGATAATAGAAAAAATTCTAATTTTTTTCTTTTAAAAAAGTATATGAATTTCTTTATTTTTGATATACTTGGTCTTAAATATATAGAAGAAAAATCTGTGGAAAATTTTTCTTTAAAATTAAATATGCTTACTAAAATTTTGCTAGAAATTCGTATAAAAGCACGAAAAGAAAGAAATTGGATTCTTTCAGATAAAATTCGAAACGAATTATCCAGGATAGGTATTTCCGTGCATGATGAAAAATCTACATTATTGTAATACATTGTTTATATCTTCTAATAAATCTTCTGAATTTTCTATTCCGAAAGATAGACGAATAAGTGAATCTTGAATTCCTGTTTTTCTCCTCACTTCTAAAGGTGTAGACTTATGAGTCATAGTAGCCGGATGACAAATTAAACTTTTTGTTCCTCCTAGACTTTCTGCTAACTTAAAATATTTAGTAGATGTTACTACTTTTTTTGCATTTTCTATCGTGTCATTTTTCAAACTGAAAGAAACTATTCCTCCAAAAGAGAGTTGTTGTTTTGCTGCTATTGTATGATTTTTATGTTGATATAAACCAGGATAATAAATTTTATCAATCAAATGACTTTTTTCTTTTAATAAAAATAAGGCAATCTTAAAAGCATTATCGGATTGTTTTTTTATACGTAAATACAAAGTTTGACAACCTCTAATAGTTAGCCAAGAATCGAAGGGGGATAAAATACCTCCAGTAGAATTTTGTATATATTTCAATTTTTCATAAAAATCTGGATTTTTAACTGTAATTAATCCAGCCAAAACATCTGAATGTCCCGCTATATATTTTGTAGCACTATGAATTACCATATCAGCACCTAAAATAATAGGATTTTGAAGAGCAGGTGTAGCAAAAGTATTATCCACTACTATCATGATATTTGGATAAACCTTTTTGGAAGATTCACTGATATGCTTTATATCAGATATCTTCAAAGTAGGATTCGTAGGACTTTCCAACCAAATCATTTTTGTTTTAGGTGAAAGAATAGAAATTATGTTTTCTGAATGAGTTGTATCCACAAACTTTGTATGAATTCCTAATTTTTTATACAAATTCAATAAACGATAAGTCCCTCCGTAAATATCATCTACAGCAACTATTTCATCTCCATTCTCTAGTAATTTTAAAACAGCATCTACAGATGCTAATCCAGAAGAAAAAGCTAGGCTTTTATAACCTTTTTCTAAGTCTGTAATAATCTTTTCTAAGATTTTCCTTGTAGGATTATTCGTTCTTGTATAATCATACCCTTTATGAACACCAGGGGCTTCTTGTACATAAGTGGAAGTTTGGTAGATAGGAGTAGTTATAGCTCCTGTAAGTGGATCCGATAAAATGTTTTGAATTAATCTTGTTTCTTCCTTCATTGTAATTAAATCTTTTAGAAGATTTCTTAATTAATGCAAATTTACTATTTCAATTCATTTTAAAAAAAAAATCTAAATTTGTTCTTTACGTTTCACTAATTATTGTGTATAAAATATCATTTTTTTTCTACTCTATTCTTAGTCTTTTTTTTACTTCGTATCTTTTCTCTAAATCTAAAAAAGATGAAAGGATTGATGTATCTAAGACTATTATTGAACATGTAATCGATTCTCATGAATGGAATTTTTTTGGAAAAAAAAAAGGAGAAAAAGGATTTTCTATCTTTTTACCAGTCCTTTTGTGGAATAAAGGAAATGGATGTGAATTTTTTTTATCCTCTCAATTTTATCATGGAAAAGTAGTTCAAGGTAAATACGGAAACTATAGAATGTTTCAAGACAAAATATATAAAACTAATTCTATTGGAACTTTATATATAAAAAATGGATATCCAAAAAATAATAGACCATTGGATTTTTCTATAACGAAAAATGTAGTATCTATTATTTTTTCTTTTTTAGTTTTATGTTTCATCTTTATAAGAATGGTAAAAAGTTATAAAAACTATCAACCAAAATGTAGGTTAGGTCTTTTTTTAGAATACTTAATCTTATTTATTCGTAACGAGATTGTTATTCCAAATATAGGAAAGAGAAAATATAAAATTTTTTTTCCTTTTTTATTAACTATATTTTTTTTTATATTAATTAATAATTTAATGGGACTTTTACCAGGATTTCCAAATGTAACAGGGAATATAAATACTACGTTTTCTTTAGCTATAATAACTTTTATGATTGTTATATTTAATTCTAATAAAAGTTATTGGAAACATACTTTTTGGATGCCTAATATTCCTGTTATAATTAAATTAATATTAGCTCCAATAGAATTAATAGGATTATTTATTCGTCCATTAACATTATGTATTCGTTTATTTGCAAATATTACGGCTGGACATATCATTATTTTGAGTTTTATTTGTCTTATTTTTCTCTTTAAGAATTTTTTCATGATTGGTTTTTCTATTACTTTCAGTTTATTTATTTCTTTGTTAGAAATTATGGTTTCTTTTTTGCAAGCTTTTATTTTTACAGCCTTATCGTCTTTGCTTATAGGAATGACTGTTAAAAATTATAAACACGAAACATATTAAAAAAATATTATTTATGGACATAGATTTAACTTACTCAGGTTTAGCCGCTCTAGGTGCAGGTTTATCAGTTTTAGGAGCGGGTTTTGGAATTGGAAAAATTGGAAGTTCCGCAATGGAATCCATTGCCAGGCAACCAGAAGCTTCAGAAAAGATACAAAATGCTATGATTGTAGCTTCTGCTCTTATTGAAGGAGCCGCTTTATTTGGAATAGTGACTGCTTTATTAGCTGTATTTAAATAACAAACTAAATGGATTTAGTTACACCTTCTATTGGTTTAATTGTATGGCAAACGGTAATATTTGTATTGCTAATTTTATTTCTTTCTAAAATTGCTTGGAGGCCTATTATAAAATTTATAGATCAAAGAGAGGATAAAATTAAAGTTTCTATAGAAACAGCTGATAGAATTCAAAAAGAATTAGAGATGGTGGAATATAAAAAAGATACAATTTTGAAAGAAACTCGAAGAAGAAGAGATCTTCTTTTAAAAGAAGCTATAGAAATTCAAAAAAAAATCAAATATGAATCTATAGAAAAAGGGCTTAATGAAAGGAAAAGAATGATAGAAGAAACTAAAAAAAATATAAAAGAAGAAAAAAGGATTGCAATTTTAAAATTGAAAAATCAAGTAGGTAATATTTCTATTAAAATTGCTGAAAATATTTTAAAACAAAAATTTTCTTCAAATCAAACAAGAGATAAACAAGAAAAATATATTAAAGAATTAATAAATAAAATATAATAAAGTTTATTAACATGTTTTCAGAAAGAAAAATAATTAGACGTTATGCTAACGTTTTTTTTGAATATTCTAATAAAAACAGTTCTATTTATCGTAAAATTAAAAATATATTGCTTTTATTATCCGAAAATTTTGAATTAAGTCAAGTTCTTTATACTCAATTATTAAGTCCTAGTAAAAAAATAAATATTTTGAAAAAATCTCTTTTTGATCCTTTTATTTTTCATTTTATAAAAATTTTAATTCTACGAAAACGAGAATCTTTTACGAAAGAAATTTTTTTAGAGTATAAAAGAATATATAAAGAAAAAAAAGGATTTTTGAAATGTATTTTAACTACATCTTGTTTTTTAGATAAAAGAATTCAAGAAAATATTGTTAAAAAAATTTTTTCTTCTGAAATTGAATTCAGAAACAAAAAATATCACATTCTTAACAAAAAAGATCCATCTATTATTGGAGGTTTTATTCTTCATGTAGGATATAAAGAATGGGATTTTAGTATAAAAGGAAAATTTTTTAACCTTAAAAAAATATTTAACAATTATTAAATCAAGTTTTTATTCTCATGTCAGATTTAAAATATTCTGAAATATCATCAATTATTAAAAAACAATTATCTGATTTTAAATATGAATCTAAATTATGTGAATACGGAATCGTTGTTCAAATAGGAGATGGAGTAGTTCGATCTGTTGGTTTAAACTCTGTTTTTTCTGGAGAATTAGTTGAATTCCATAATGGAAATAAGGGAGTAGTATTAAATTTAGAAGAAGACCATGTAAGTATTGTTTTACTTAGTTCATCAAAAGATATTAAAGAAGGTGATGTAGTAAAACGAACAAAAAAAATTCTTTCTATTCCAGTAGGAGAAGGAATGTTAGGACGTGTAGTCGATTTATTAGGAAATCCTATTGATGGAAAAGGACCTATAGAAGGAAAATTATTTGAAATGCCATTAGAAAGAAAAGCTCCAGGAGTTATATATAGAGAGCCAGTTAAAGAACCTCTTCAAACAGGTATAAAGTTTATCGATTCTATGATTCCTATAGGAAGAGGACAAAGAGAATTGATTATTGGAGATAGACAAACGGGAAAAACCACTATAGCTATTGATACTATCCTTAATCAAAAAGAATTATATGGAACGGATAAAGCCGTTTATTGTGTTTATGTTGCAGTCAGTCAGAAGGGATCTACAGTAGCAAGAATAAGGAAATTATTGGAGAAGTGTGGAGCTCTTCCTTATACTGTTATTGTTTATGCTAATGCATCAGATCCTGCTTCTGTACAAGTTTTTTCTCCATTTTCTGGTACTGCTATAGGAGAATATTTTCGTGATACAGGTCGTTCTTCTTTAGTTGTTTATGATGATCTTTCAAAACAAGCAGTTTCTTATAGAGAAATATCTCTTTTATTACGACGTCCTCCTGGTAGGGAAGCATATCCTGGTGATGTTTTTTATTTACATTCCAGATTATTAGAACGAGCATCTAAAATTATAAAAGATCAAAAAATAGCAGAAAAAATGAATGATGTCCCAGAATCAATAAAAGAAAAAATTAAAGGTGGAGGATCATTAACTGCACTTCCTATTATTGAAACACAATCTGGAGATGTATCTTCTTATATTCCAACAAATGTTATATCTATAACAGATGGACAGATTTTTTTAGAAAAAGATTTGTTCCATTCTGGGATACGTCCGGCTATCAATGATAGTATTTCTGTATCTAGAGTAGGAGGTTCTGCTCAAATACAGTCTATGAGAAAAATATCTTCTTCTTTGAAGTTGAATCAAGCTCATTTTAGAGAATTAGAATCTTTTTCAAAATTTGGTTCAGAATTGGATCCTGTTACTAGAAAAATTATAGAAAAAGGAAAAAGAAATATAGAAATATTGAAACAACCTCCTCATTATCCATATAATATAGAAGATCAAATTGCTATTATTTATGCTGGATCTAGAAATTTTTTAAAAAAAATTCCTCTTGAAAAAGTATCTAAGTTTGAAGAAGAATATCTTTTTTATTTAAATGAAAAACATAAAGATTTGTTAAAAGACTTAAGAAAAGGAATTCTTCATAAAGAATTATCTGATATTTTAGAAAAAGTAGCTAGAGAGTTAAGTGAAAAATATACTTCTTCCTAATTATGTCTAATCCAAAAGAGATAAAAAAAAGAATTTTATCCATAGAATCTGTTATAAAGACGACGGAAGCTATGAAAATGATTTCTATTTTCAAATTACGAACTTCAAAAAAATTACTTTTACATAATCAAAAATATTTAGAATATATAAAACAATTGTTTGAAAACTTCTTGTTTTCTTGTTTAGAAAGGAAAAAAGATTTTCATAAAAAAAATTTATTTTTTTCTTCTTCTTTAAATAAAAGAAAGAAATTATTTATAATAATAACTTCTGATCGAGGATTATGTGGAAGTTTTAATTCATCCATATTTGAAAATATTCATAATATTGTAAAAAAAAATAGTTATATCAATAATGATTGTCTTTTTTTTCCAATTGGTAAAAAAGGATTTCACTTTTTATTGAAACAAAAATATCATATGTATATCTATGATCAAAAAAAAAAGAAATCAAGATTAAATAATTATTCTTATAAGGAAATATATCTCTTTGTAAAAAGATTAATCAAAGATTTTTTATCGAAAAAAATAACATCAGTTTATATTGTATATAATCATTTAAAAAATTCATTATTTCAAAAAACAAATATAGAAAAATTACTTCCTATTTATATTTCAAATAATATTCATCAAAAAAAAACTCTAAAAAATTTATACCAATTTTCCATATTGGAGCCAACTATAAAAGAAATTATAGAATATATTATTCCAAAATTTATTAGTGCAAGATTATTTAATAATTTATTAGAATCTCATACATCTGAACATACTTTACGAATGATTTCTATGCATAAAGCAACAGAAAATGCTTATGATCTTAAAAATCATCTTATGTTAAATTATAATAAAGAAAGACAAACTTCTATTACTAATGAAATACTCGAAATTATTAGCGGACTAGAAGCTTTAAATCAAAATTAAATAGTTTTTTTTATCTTAGAAAAAGATTATGAAAAAAATATTAACAGGAATTCAAAGTACAGGAACACCCCATTTAGGAAATATTTTAAGCGTCATCATTCCATCCTTAGATCTTTCTAATAAATATTTTTCATTCATATTTATAGCTGATTTGCATTCAATGACAAAGATTAAAAATATGGAGATTATACGTCATAATACTTACCAAGTAGCTGCAGCATGGCTAGCTTTTGGATTAAACACAGAAAATAGTCTATTTTATAGACAATCTGATGTAACAGAAGTAACTGAATTAGCTTGGTATCTAAGCTGTTTTTATCCACATAAAAGACTTAAATTAAGTCATTCTTTCAAAGAAAATATTAATCATGTGAAAGAAAAAATTAGTGTAGGCTTATTTACTTATCCGATATTAATGGCCGCAGATATATTACTTTATAATGCAGAAGTTATACCCGTAGGTAAAGATCAATTACAACACATAGAAATAACGAGAGATATAGCAAAAAGGTTAAATAAAAAAATAGGAAAAAAAGTGTTTATTTTACCTAAAGCTTTTATACAAAAGGAAACAGAATCTATTCCTGGAATAGATGGTAAAAAGATGAGTAAATCAAAAAAAAATTGGATCAATATTTTTTCTACTGATGAAATTCTTAAAAAACAAATTATGAGAATTCATACGGATAGTAAATCATTAAATGATAAAAAAAATCCTGATAACGATGGAATAATAACCTTATATAAATTAATAGCTCCAATTAATCAAGTCGAAGTAATGAAAAGTAAATATTTGAAGGGAGGATATGGTTATTTAGATGCAAAAAAAACTTTATATGATTGTATCATTGATAAGTTTTCAGATGAAAGAAAAAAATTTTTTTCTTTAATAAAAAAGAAATCTTTATTAGATCACATTTTATTTTTGGGAGCAAAAAAAGCGAGGAAAATAGCTTTTGAAAGACTGAATTATATACGAAAAAATTTAAGTTTTAACACATTATTAAGATAATATTTTCGTGTCATTATGACACTATTAAAAAATATGGCAAATATTTTGCTTTTAGTGCATAGAATTGTTTTGTAAATACTTTTTACGTTATGAATATTAATCAAAAAAATACAGAAGATCAGGACAAAAAAAAATTTTCGAATTCTTCCCATTCTAATGATATTTATGATTCTGAAACGGAAAAACATATTCAAAAAGAGAAAAATGATCCTTCTTTAATGGAAATCCAAAAAATTAAAGATAATTTAGAAAAAGAAAAAGACAAATTTTTACGTCTTTTTGCGGAATTTGAAAATTATAAAAAACGTATTCAAAAAGAAAAATTAGATTTTTTAAGGTCTGTTCATCAACAAATTATTATAGATTTTATTCCGATTTTAGATGATTTAGAAAGAAGTCTTAAAGAATTAAAAAAATCAAAAGACGAAATTATTCTTCAAGGAGTATCTCTTATAAAAGAAAAATTTATAAAAATTTTGAAAGAAAAAGGATTAAATAAAATAAAAATAAAGAAAGGAGATGATTTTAATACAGATTTCCATGAAGCTATCACACAAATACCTGCTATTAAAGAAAGTCTAAAGGGAAAAATTATAGAAATAATAGAAAATGGATATGTTCTTCAAGAAAAAGTTATACGACATGCTAAAGTTATTACTGGAAAATAATTATGGTGAAAAAAGATTATTACGAAGTACTAGGTGTTTCTAAAAACGCTTCTTCAGAAGATATTAAAAGAGCTTATAGAAAATTAGCAATTAAATATCATCCAGATAAAAATCCGGATAATAAAAAAAAAGCAGAAGAAAAATTTAAAGAATCGGCTGAAGCTTATGAAGTTTTAAGTAAACCAGAAAAAAGACAACGTTATGATAAATTTGGACATGAAGGATTGAAAGGTAGTTCTTCTGAATCCGGAATGAATATGGAAGATATTTTTGCAAATTTTGGAGATATATTTGCCGATGCTTTTGGCGAAGGTTTTTCTAGTTTTGGATTTGGTAAATCTACAGGACATAGCAGAACAATCAAAGGAAGTGATCTTAGAATAAGAGTTAAACTTACATTAGAAGAAGTTTATAGAGGTATAGAAAAAAAAGTAAAAGTTAAAAGACTAAAAATGGCTAAAGGAGTACGTTTCAAAAATTGTATTTCTTGCAATGGAACAGGTCATATAACTCGTATCACAAATACTATTTTAGGAAAAATGCAAACAACTTCACAATGTAACATATGTCATGGAACTGGAAAGAGAATTGAAAACTCTCCTTTTGGAGCTAATAAATACGGATTAATAAAAGAAGAAGAGTTAGTTAACATTAAAATTCCTGCAGGTCTTTCAGAAGGAATGCAACTTAAAGTATCTGGAAAAGGGAATGAAGCTCCATACACATATAACGGGTTTCCTGGAGATTTAATTGTTTTAATTGAAGAAATACCTCATTCAAAATTAAAAAGAGAAGGATGTAATTTACATTATGATTTATATATATCATTTCCAGATGCAATTTTAGGTTCTTTGAAAGAAGTTCCTACTATTAGTGGAAAAGCTCGTATTAAAATAGACGCAGGAACACAATCAGGAAAAACACTCAGGTTAAAAAATAAAGGATTACCTAATATTGAAGGATATGGTTATGGTAGTATTCTAGTTCATATCAATCTTTGGACTCCAAAAAAAATTAATGAAGAACAAAGAAAATTTTTTGAAAAAATGAGAAGAAATGAGAATTTTCTTCCTCATCCCGGAAATTCAGAAAAATCTTTTTTTGATCGAGTTAGAGAAATGTTTTCTTAAATAAAATTACAGGCCTATTTTTGAAAAAAATAAAATGAAAAGAATAATAGTAGGATTATCAGGAGGAGTCGATTCTAGTGTTGCTGCTTTAATTCTTAAAAAAAAAGGTTATGAAGTTATAGGTTTATTTATGCATAATTGGGATGATGAGGAAGGATATGAATCTAATTGTACCTGGAAAGAAGATAGTATAGATGCAATGTTAATATCTAATAAATTAAAAATACCTTTTCAGGTAGTAGAAATGAAAAAAGAATACAAAAAATTCATTATTGATTATATGTTTAATGAATATAAATCTGGAAAAACTCCAAATCCGGATATATTGTGTAATAAAAAGATAAAATTTCATCTTTTTTTAAAAAAAGCTATGAGTTTAGGTGCAGATTGTATAGCTACAGGACATTATGTTTATAAAAAAAAAATTATTAAAGATAATAAAATTATATATTGTCTTTTTCCTGGAAAAGATTATAATAAAGATCAATCATATTTTTTATGTCAACTAAATCAGTATCAATTAGATAAATCTTTATTTCCATTAGGAAAATTTACTAAAAAACAAGTTAGAAAAATAGCTGAAAAGTATGAGTTATGTAACGCCTATAAAAAAGATTCTCAAGGTTTATGTTTTGTAGGAAAAATCCATTTATCTAAATTTCTTCAGAAAAAAATATTTTCAAAAAAAGGTGAAATTATTGAAGTTGATTCAACTTCTTCAGTTTATTCTAAAAAAGAAAAATCTTTTTCATCTAAAGATGATGAATTGTTTTTTTTATCCAAAAAAAAATATAAAAGATCAGATGGAAAAGTTATTGGATATCATAAAGGTGCTCAATTTTTTACAAAAGGACAGAGAAGAGGTTTATCTATAGGAGGAAAAAAAAAGGCACTTTTTGTTATTGATACAGATATAAAAAATAATATAGTATATACTGGATTGGGAAAAAATCATCCTGGTTTGTATAAAAAATCTTTATTTATTCAAGAAAAAAACATTCATTGGATCAGAAAAGATTTAGCTATTGTTAATCAAGGTCAAACTATGAGTGTTTTTTGCAGAATACGTTATAGACAACCACTTCAAAATTCTATTTTATATAAAACAAAAAATGGAATGTTTATAGAATTTGAAATGAAGCAGTGTGCCATATCAGAAGGACAATTTGCTGTTTGGTATGTAAATAATGAATTAATAGGATCAGGAATTATTTCATAATAAGTAATGATAAATAAGATCTATTTTAGATTAGAGTATAATTTTAATGATAAAAACTTATTCATAATTAATTTATTATTACATAATTTATAATTTTTTCATTGAAAAAAAGAAAAATTATAATTAAAATAACAAATATAATACTTTTATATGTTCTATTTTTTTTCTATTTTTACACATAATATAATTTGATATGTATGAAAGGATGAAGATTCTTAAATGAAAAAAGATTTTTTTAAATCCCTACTTGATTTTTAAAACTCAGTAGGGCTTTTTGATTTATAAAACATATCATGGAAAGAAAGATTAACAATTTTAGTAAAAAAATAACAGAAAATCCTAATTTACCTGCATCGCATGCAATGCTTTATGCATCAGGATTGAAAGAAAAAGATTTTTCTAAAGCTCAAATAGGAATAGTAAGTAATTGGTATGAAGGAAATCCTTGCAATTTGCATTTGGATAGGTTGGGAAAGAAAATAAAATCATCAATCATTATTGATAGAGATTTGATAGGTTTTCAAATAACTACCATAGGCGTTAGTGATGGTATAACTATGGGAACAAATGGAATGAGATATTCTCTTCCTTCGAGAGAATTAATAGCAGATAGTATAGAAACTGTAATCGATTCTCATCATTATGATGGTATAATAGCTATACCTGGATGTGATAAAAATATTCCTGGAGTTATGATGGCCATTCTTAGGTTAAACAGACCTTCTATTATTGTATATGGGGGTAGTATTCCTTCGGGAAGGTATAATGGAAAAAAATTAGATATAGTTTCTTCTTTTGAAGCATTAGGGAAAAAAAACTCTAATCAGATATCAGAGGAAGAATATAAAAATATCGTAAAAAATTCCTGTCCAGGACCTGGAGCTTGTGGAGGAATGTATACTGCAAATACTATGGCTTCTTTTTTAGAAGCTATGGGAATGACTCTACCCTATTCTTCTTCTTATCCATCAACGAGCAAGGAGAAAAAAAAAGAATGTGAAAAAGTAAAAGATTATATAAAAATACTCTTAGAAAGAAATATTAAACCAAGAGATATTGTAACAAAAACTTCTATAGAAAATGGATTAAAATTGGCTTTATGTTTAGGTGGTTCTACTAATTTAGTTATCCACTTATTAGCTATTGCTAAATACGCTAATATAAATTTTACTTTAAGAGATTTTCAAGAAATAAGCAAAAAAGTTCCTCTCATCGGAAATCTAAAACCTAGTGGAGTTTTTTTAATGGAAGATATACATATGAACATTGGAGGAATGCCCGTAATTATAAAATATTTATTAAATGAAGGAATATTGTCTGGAAATTGTTTAACAATAACGGGAGATACTCTATCCGAAAATATGAAAAGAGTTCCAAATATAAATTTTAATCAAAAAATTATCTATCCTATAAATAAACCTCTAAAAAAAGATGGACATATTAGAGTTTTATATGGAAATCTTTCTCCAGAAGGATCTATTGCTAAAATTACTGGAAAAGAAGGTTTATTCTTTAGGGGGGAAGCCAAAGTTTTTGATTCAGAAGAGGAAGCAAATAAAGCTATTATCAATCATAAAATACAAAAAGGAAATGTTATCGTTATTAGATATGTAGGACCAATAGGGGGGCCTGGTATGCCTGAAATGCTTAAACCTACATCTTATATTATGGGTTCTGGATTTGGAAAATATGTAGCACTTATTACAGATGGAAGATTTTCAGGTGGATCACATGGATTTGTTGTAGGGCACATCACTCCAGAAGCTCAATCTGGTGGATTGATAGCTATAATTAGAAATGGAGATTTTATTAAAATAGATGCAGAAAACGATACTCTGACTCTTGAAGTAGAAGAAAATGAAATAAATCAAAGAAAAAAAAGTTGGATTCCACCATTGTTTAAAATTAAAAAGGGGTATTTGTACAAATATATGAAAACGGTTTCTTCCGCTTCTGAAGGTTGTGTTACTGATCAATTTTGATGTATGGAAAAGAAGTTATTTTATGGTTCGGAAATAGTAATAAAAACTCTATTATATGAAGAAGTAGAATATATTTTTGGATATCCAGGAGGTGCTATAATGCCTATTTATGACTCTTTACACGATTATTTAAATAATATTACTCATATATTAATGCGACATGAACAAGGTTCTATTCATGCTGCACAAGGTTATGCAAGAGCAACTGGAAAAGTAGGCGTATGTTTTACTACTTCCGGTCCTGGGGCAACAAACTTAATTACAGGATTAGCAGATGCTTTAATAGATAGTACTCCTATTCTTTGTATAACAGGACAAGTATCTTCTCATCTTTTAGGAACTGATGCTTTTCAAGAAATAAATATAATAGATATATCTCTTCCTGTAACTAAATGGAATACTCAAATTTTAAAAGCTAAAAACATTTGTAAATCCATTCAAAAAGGTTTTTTTATAGCTAAGAATGGAAGGCCAGGTCCAGTTTTAATAGAAATAACAAAAGATGCTCAATTTCAAAAAACGGAATTTCTTTTTCATCCTTGTAAAAAGGTAAAAAATTTTCATCCATATCCCTGTATAGATGAAAAAAAAATAAAAGAAGCCGCATTTTTAATTAATTCATCTATTAAACCTTTAATTATTGTAGGTCAAGGAGTTATTTTAGCTCAGGCGGAAGAAGAATTAAAAAAGTTTATAGAAAAAACAGGAATACCAGTAGCCAGTACTCTTTTAGGTTTAGGGAGTTTAGAAAGTCATCATCCTTTATATGTCGGTATGTTAGGAATGCATGGAAATTATGCACCAAATATTTTAACTAATCACAGCGATTTACTCATAGCTATAGGTATACGATTTGATGATCGTGTAACTGGAGATGTTCAAAAATATGCAAAAAAGGCTATTATTATTCATCTAGAAGTAGATCCTTCCGAGATTAACAAAAATATATTATGTCATCTTCCTATTTTAGGTAATTGTAAAATCACTTTGAGTAAATTAATATCTCATGTAAAAAAGTCTATTCATAAAAAATGGATAAAAAAATTTTATCAATTAAGAAAAAAAGAAGAAAGAGAAGTAATAAGAAAAGATCTTAATCCTATCAAAAAAAAAGGAATAAAGATGGGAGAAGTGATAAAGTGGATAAATAAGTATAAACAAAAAAATGCAATTCTTGTAACAGATGTAGGACAACATCAAATGATAGCATCAAGATATTTTGACTTTACCTGTAAAAATAGTCAAATAACATCTGGAGGATTAGGAACTATGGGGTTTGCTTTGCCTGCTTCTATAGGGGCTAAACTAGGAGCAAAAGATAGGCAAGTGATCTGTATTGTAGGTGATGGAGGAATTCAGATGACAATACAAGAAATGGGGACTGTATTACAGAATAACATTCATATAAAAATTATATTATTAAATAATAATTTTTTAGGAATGGTTCGTCAATGGCAAAATCTATTTTTTAAGAAACGTTATTCTTGTACAGAATTGGTTAATCCAAATTTTATAAAGGTAGCTAATGCTTATAATATTGAAGGAAAAAGAGTGAATAAAAGAGAAGAATTAAGAGAATCCGTAAAAAAAACATTAAACGTAAAAAAAGCTTTCTTATTAGAAATACTTATAGAACAAGAAGATAATGTCTTTCCTATGATTCCTTTAGGATCTGCTGTAGATGAAATTCGTTTAACATAAAAAAAATATTAAATACTATGAAGCATCAATTCAGAATCATAATTTTAGGGGAAAATGAAATTAGATTGTTAAGTAAAATACTTATTCTATTGAACCGTAAAAATTTAAAGATAAATTATGTAAGTGCATCTAGTCATGACTCTATGGAAAACAGCAAATATGTTATTGATTTAGAATGTATTGATTATAAATTAATTCAATTAAAAAAATTAATTGAGAAGTTAATTGGAATTACACATGTTTACTTTTATAATATAAAAGAAAATTATCGTAAAAAGATAGATTTATCATTAGCGATATTTTAGTTTAAAATTTAAAAATTTAAATCAATTATGAAAATAAAATTTGGATCTGTAGAGGAAAAAATTATAACAAGAAAAGAATTTTCTTTATTAAAAGCAAAAAATATCCTTGAAAAAGAAACGATTTCTGTATTAGGTTATGGAGTTCAAGGTCCTGGACAAGCTCTCAATTTAAGAGACAATGGATTTAAAGTTATTGTTGGTCAAAGAAAAAATTCACTTTCTTGGAATAAAGCCTTACAAGATGGATGGATTGAAGAAATAAATTTATTTTCATTAGAAGAAGCTTCTAAAAAAGGAACCATATTAATGTATCTTTTATCAGATGCAGGTCAAATATCTTTTTGGCCTATTCTTAAAAAATATATAAATAAAGGAAAATCTTTATATTTTTCCCATGGTTTTGGATTAACATTTAAAGATAAAACAAAAATTTATCCTCCTAAGGATATAGATATTTTTTTAGTAGCTCCTAAAGGTTCAGGTACTAGTTTAAGAAGACTTTTTAAAAAAGGAAGAGGTATAAATTCTAGTTATGCTATTTATCAAGATTATAGTGGAAAAAGTTTAGATAAAGCTCTATCAATAGGTATAGGGATTGGTTCTGGATATTTGTTTGAAACAAATTTTGAAAAAGAAGTTTATTCTGATTTAGTAGGAGAAAGAGGCTCTTTAATGGGGGCTATACAAGGTATTTTTTCCGCACAATATCAAGTTTTAAGAGAGAATGGACATTCTCCTTCGGAATCTTTCAATGAAACAGTAGAAGAATTAACTCAAAGTCTTATGCCTTTAATTTCAGAAAATGGAATGGATTATATGTATGAAAATTGTTCTACAACAGCACAAAGAGGAGCTTTAGATTGGTGGAAAAAATTTAGAGATGCTACTTTACCTATCTTTAAACAATTATATCACGAAGTTGTTTCTGGAAACGAAGCAAATAGAATTATAGAAGAAAACAGTGTTACAAATTATAGATCTAAATTAAAAAAAGAATTAATTTCTATTCAAAAAAGCGAATTATGGAAAGTTGGAAAAACTATCAGAAGTTTAAGACCAGAAGAAAATAATTAATCATAATTTTGAATATATAATAATAAATAAAAGGTGTACCCACGACTGGACTTGAACCAGCACATCCAAATTGGATACCACCCCCTCAAGGTGGCGTGTATACCTATTTCACCACGTGGGTTTTATTTATGTGAATTTTTTTTATTCACAGGATTATTTCGAGGTCTTAAGAAGATATAATTTATTTTTTCATTAAAAAAATTAATTATGAAAATAGCAATAATAGGATATGGAAAAATGGGTAAAGCTATAGAAAAAATAGCTAAAAACAGAAATCATAAAATTACTTTTGTATCTAACAAAAGTCCTCTTTCTATATCTATACAAGAAACAGATGTTGCGTTAGAATTTACTAAACCAGAATCTGCTTTTGAAAATATAAAAATTTGTTTGGAAAATAATATACCCATAGTATGTGGAACAACAGGATGGTTAGATAAATTTAATCTTATTAAAGATTTATGTAAAAAAAATAATGGAAGTTTTTTATATTCTTCTAATTTTAGTATTGGAATGAATATATTTTTTGAGGTAAATCAAAAATTATCTAAAATTTTATTTCCATATGCTAAAGATTATGAAGTAAAAATAAAAGAGTTACATCATGTAAAAAAACTAGATAAACCAAGTGGAACATCTATTTCTTTAGCTAAAGATATAATTAATAATAAAGTAAAGAAAACGTGGATTCTAAAAGAGGAAAATAAAAAAAAAAAGAATTTAAAAGATAAAATACTGATTATTTCTAAAAGATTTGGAGATATACCAGGAATACACACAGTAACATATACATCTAAAACAGAAGATATAAAAATACAACATAAAGCTCATAGTAGAGAAGGTTTTGCTTTAGGTGCTATAATTTCAGCAGAATGGATTAAAAACAAAAAAGGTTTTTTTTCAATGAAAGAAGTATTAGGATTGAATACATTTTAAAAAAGTGTTTTATGTATAAATATATTTTTGTTAGTCTAATTTTTTTATTTATCGAACACATTATTCATATTTTAGGAACATGGAAGCTTTCTAAAAAAATTGGAATATCTCTTTTACAACAGAGTATCCCAATATATAATATTTTACTTCTTTTAAGAGTTTTTCATAGATCTGTATTCTGGATATTCCTCTTATTTATTCCTTTAACGAGTATTTTTCTATTTTTTATTTTATGGTTAGATATACTTCATATGTTTGGAAAAACAAGTAGAAAAGATTTAATTTTATTTTATTTATTTTTAGGTGGATATATTTACTATATTAATTATTTTAATCATCTAGAATTAAAAAAAATAAAAGAAAAAAAATCTGAAAAATATTCAGGATCAAATATTATATTTGCATTTATTTTTTCTTTTCTTACACATACATATATTGTGCAGCCTTTTATTATTCCTACTTCTTCTATGGAAAGATCTATTCTAGTAGGTGATTTTATTATGGTGAGCAAACTTCATTATGGATTGCGAATGCCTATCACTCCTATATCTATTCCATTTACACATAATTCAATAGGAAAATGGAAATCTTATATTCCATTTTTACAATGGCCTTATTTTCGTTTTACTCCTATTCAATCTATAAAAAGAAATGATATTGTTGTTTTTAACTATCCTAAAGATATTAATCATAAAGTTATAGATAGGAAAGAAAATTATATTAAACGTTGCGTTGGTTTACCTGGAGATGTTCTTTCTATAAAGAAAGGAATTTTATTTGTTAATCAAAAAAAAGAAAAGGGACTTGACAATAAACAACAAATTTATTTTGTTAAAACAAGTGAAATTCCATTAAATTTGGAATATCTAAAGGATAAAATGGATGTAGAAGATATAGAGATAATAGGAGAAAAAAATAATGAATATTATTATCAAGTTATGCTGACTGAAAAAAAATCAATTCAGATAAGAAATTTATTTGATAATATAGTTTTTTTGAAAAAAAATCTATTTCCTATAGGTTTCAAAGAAATTTCTATATTTTCTAATAAATACAATTGGAATAGAGATTTTTTTGGTCCTATATATATTCCTAAAAAAGGTGACATTATTAAATTAAATTCAAAAAACATTGTTATTTACTATGATATTATTATAAATGAAGGAAACAAAATTATTAATAATAATAATTCACATTTTCTAATAAATAAAAAAAAAACAGATTATTATAAAATACAAAAAAATTATTATTTCATGATGGGAGATAATAGACATAATTCTTTTGATTCCCGTTATTGGGGTTTTGTTCCTGAAGATCATATTATAGGGAAACCTATCCTCATCTGGATGAGTATAGATTGGGATAGAAAAAACCCTTTTAATTTTTTAGATTGGAAGTTTCGTTGGGATAGAATTATGACTACAATAAATGATAAAAATTGTTATTTTTGTTTTCTTTTCATATTTATATTAATATATTTTTTATGCTTAATTAATTAATACATTCTTTCTTTTTTTAAAAAAAAGTCTCCTATTAAATAACCGGATAATATACCTCCAATGTGAGCAAAATGAGCAATACCAGGAGAAAAATTAAAAACAGCAGAAAATAAACTTCCAAAAATGAAAATAAATAAAGCTTTTTTAACAGCAATAGGAAAAGGAAAAGGTAAAATAAATATTTTATGTTCTGGAAAATATCGAGCAAAAGCCCCTACTATACCACTAACAGCTCCAGAAGCACCCATCATAGGAGAATACATAGAAGAATAAAGGTTTATACGTTGTTCTGGATTTAAATCATATAAAGTTTTTTGTGCTTTAGAAAAATCCAAAGAATGAGAAAAATAATAAAGAATACTGGTATTAAAGAACAATTGTAATGAAGCAGCTATAATTCCTGATAAAAAATAAATTATAAGAAATTTTTTAATTCCTAATAGGGATTCTATTTGTCCTCCAAACATGAATAAAGCTAACATGTTAAAAAGAATGTGCATAAAAAGATGTTTGGAATGTACAAACATATGAGTGAAAATTTGATATAATTCAAATCTATCATCTAAGGGATGGTATAAAGAAAATAAATTTTCTATTTTATATTGTGTAAAAACAAAAGTAGCTGTATACATAAGTATATTAATACTAATTAAATGTTTTACAGCATATGAATTAAAATTTGATATATAAAAATTCACTTATTAAGTTTTTTTTATTTAAAATTTTTTTTTAAAACAAAAAATGTAGGATTTTCTGCATATATTCTTTCTTTGAAAGAAAAAAAATCTTTAATTAAAGATTCCATTTTTCTAGAATGTAATTTAGTTCCATATGTTATAGCTGAATATTTCGCTATAGATTGAATAAGTATTTCTTTATTATTTTTTTCTCCTTTAATAAAATTATATGTTAAAATATTTTTAAAAATTTTATTGAGTATATTTTGATGTACATTTTCTGGTGTAGAATAGAAATAAACTGATTGATTACAAAAATATAAATGAAATCCTATTTCCAATAAATCATATTCAATATTCTTTAATGAAAAAAATTCATTTTTTGATAATTTCATTTCAATAGGAAAAAGGAAAGGTTGACTGATCAATTTTTTATTCCTTTTTTTAAAAAAAAAATTTAGTAAAATATTTTTATGAGCTTTATGTTGATCTAAAATTATAAAATAATTATTCCATGAAAATAGAATATACTTTCTACTTATTTGAAATGTTTTTATATTTTTTTTCTGAAATACATAATTAGATAATTCTTTCATAAAAAAAGTGTCATTATCAAAATTTTTTATTTGATGAAACCACTTTTTTAGATAAAGTCTTTGGTCTTTATAAGAAAATTCTTCCAAAAAAGAATTATAATGATTTGTAAATAAATAAGAATCATTGAAATCTTTTTTATTAACTTTATATTGATAACATAATATATTTTTTATTTCCTGTTGAATCATATTTCCTATTACATTTTCTTTTTCCAATTTTACTTCTTTTTTTGAAGGATGAATATTACAATTTACTAAATTTGGATTGACGTCAATAAAAATAAAATAAGAAATAGTTCTTAAATCTTTTAAGATTCCATCATAAGAAGAAATAATTTTTTTATGTAAGAAGAGATTTGTAATACAACGATTATTAATAAACAAAAATTGATCTCCTCTTTTTTTTAAAGAATGATTCGGTAGGCTTATAAATCCTTCTATTTTTATTTTCTTTTCTTTTATTATAATAGAAAGAGGAAAAAGTTTTTTTTGATTAAAAAGTTCTTGTATTCTATCTCTTAAATTAGCTTTTTGAAAAGAAAACAATATTTTGTCATTATGATAAAAACGGTAAATAATAGCTCGATGAGCTAAAATTATTTTATAAAATTCATTGATAATATGTTTATACTCTATTCTAGAAGATTTTAAAAATCGTCTTCTAGCAGGAAATTTGTAAAAAATATTTTTAACAGAAATTCTCGTCCCTCTAAGCATATTGATTTGAATTTCTTTTTTTATTTTTCCTTCTTCTATAAAAAAGTGAAAACCTACAGGACTTATCTCATTTTTTGTTTGAATTTCTAATTGAGAAACGAAAGCTATGGAAGCCAAAGCTTCTCCACGAAATCCTTTTGTGTTTATATTAAAAATATCTTCTTTTTTTCTTATTTTAGAAGTAGTATACTTCATAAAACTCATTCTAGCATCATTAAAACTCATTCCATCTCCATTATCTATTAATTGAATTAATGTTTTTCCTGAATCATTTACAATGATATCTATTTTTTTTGCATTTGCATCAATTGAATTTTCTATAAGTTCTTTTAATACAGAAGAAGGACGTTGGATCACTTCACCTGCTGCTATTTGATTAATAACTTCTTTTGGTAAAAATTGAATAAAATCTTTCATTTATTTTATTTGGTAGACTTTATAAAAAATAAACTAGTTTTTTTAACATATGACTATGTTAGAAGTTTTAGATCTTAAATATTAAATTTAATATATTTATTAATATTTTAGTCTTTTATATGCAAAAAATTATATTTTATTTTCAATAAACATAAGATATTTATCTACATTTTCTTTATATAAAAAAAAAGGATATTTTTTTTCTATTTTTTTAAAAAAAAATCTAGAAATATGATATTTTTCCATAGAAAAAGTTAGTAAAGCTGTTTTATAATAATAAAAGGGGGTTGTTATTTCATTTTCTCTGATATTAGCTGCTTTGATATAATATTCTATAGCTTTATTTTTATTCCTAATTTGTGAAAAAGCATCACCTATAATTCCATATTTTAAAGAAGATAAAATTTCATCTTTTGCAGAAAAAGTTTTCATCATTTCTATAGATTTTTTATAATTACCTAATTTATAAAAACAAATTCCTGCGTAAAATTTAGAAATGTTTCCAGCTTTTGTAAAAGGATATTTAGTAACAATTCCATAAAAACCTATATAAGGATTTTTTGATTTTTTCTTATTTAAAGCTTTATCTACTTCTCCTTGTGATAGATATTGTAAAGAATAAGTTAATTCTTTTAATGCTTTTTCTTCCGAAGGAAAAAGAAAAAATTTCTTATAAAGAAAAAATAAAACTAATGTGATGAAAATAAAACTGCAAAAAAAAATTAAAATTTTTTTTTTAATAAATAAAAAAGGTTAAAAAAGATATTCATAATATTTTTATATTTTAATCTGAAAAATTGAATTATTCAACTTTTTTTTCTTATAACTTCTATAAGTTTTATTCTTTTATCATCTATATTCTTTATTATAAAAGAATAATTTAGAAAATTAATTTTCTGTTCCCGATTTGGAAATTCCTTATTTATTTCCATTATAAAACCTCCTAAAGTATCCGCATCTCCTTTTTTATTTTCAAAAGAAACTTCCTCTTTTATTCCCATAATACGATAAAAATTAATTAAAGAAGTTTTTCCATCAAATAAATAATTATTTTGATCTAATTTAGAATAAGACATATCTTTTTCATCAAATTCATCAGTGATATCTCCTACTATTTCTTCTATCACATCTTCAAGAGTAATTAAACCACAAGTTCCTCCATATTCATCTACAACAATTGCTAAATGTATCTTTTTTTTTTTAAAATCGTTCAAAAGATCATCTATTTTTTTATTTTCTGGAACAAAAAATGGAGGATGAAGTAATTGAATCCATTCAAGTTTCATGTTATGAATAAATGGAAGAAGATCTTTAGCAAAGAGTACTCCTTCTATATCATCTATACTATCTTTGTAGATAGGAATTCTAGAATATCCTTGATAACGAACAATTTCTAAAACATCTAAAAAAAACATATTTCTATTTAATGAAAACATATCTATTCTAGGAGTCATAATTTGATGAATTTCTGTATTTCCAAAATTCACAATTCTTTGTAAGAATTGACTTTCTTTAATATTTTTTTTGTTCATAGAAGCTATTTTTAAAGCTTTAGAAAGAAGATCTACAGATATTTTATTCTTTTTTTTGGTCATTTTTTTTTCTATTACTTTAGAAAAAGTAATCATTATTTTACTAATTGGATTCAATATTTTTCCAAGAAAAATCAATTTTTTTGACATGAAAAGAGCAAAACGAAAATTATTTTTTTTAGCATATATTTTTGGTATTATTTCACCAAATAAAAGCAATATAAAAGTCAAACATATTACTTCTAAAAGAAAATTAATAGAAATGGAATAATGGAAATTCTTTTGTAAAAATTCTCTAATTAAATATGAGCTTATTATAACAATTCCTATATTGGAAAAATTATTGGATATTAATATAGTTGCTAAGAGTTTTTTTCTATTATTAAGAATATTTAATATTTTATTTCCTTCAGAAATATTTTTTTTTCTTTCTTGATCAATAGTTTTCCTTTCAAGACAAAAAAAAGCAGTTTCTGAACCAGATATCAATGCAGAAAACAATAATAATATTATGATTAAAACAAAATAAAAAACCACAATATATATAGAGCTTTCTAAAAAAATATTCTTCGAAAATTCTTTTTCCAATAGACTTAATTTTAATATTAAGAAGAAAACACAGGATTAGTTAAAAATAAAAAAAAATTAGATTATTTTTTTATTTTTTAAGAATCGAGAAATAGGTATAGGAAAAGGATATTTAATTATTTTTTCTTTCGGAAGAAAGAAAAATTTATCAAAAAAAAATTTTTTTGTATTATCTAAAATTTCACAATCCAAAAATTGAATAAATAAAATTTGATGATTTAATTGATGCTTAACCTGATAGATGATAGTTCTAGTAACTAGTTTAAATTGTTTCCATATTTCATTTTTTATTTCTTGACAAGAAAGTTTATTTCCTTTTTCAATTAAAGGAAAATCATATAAACCTTTCCATATATCCTTTTCATTTCTTTTTTTTATACAAATACGATGATTGTTATCTAACATAAAAATGTAATAAAAAAATCTTCTTTTTTTATATTTATTCATTACATTTTTAATAGGGAGTTCATAAACTTTTCCATAATTAAAAGAAAAACAAGAAAATCGTACTGGACAAATCGAACACTTTGCTTTTTTAGGAGTACATAACATGGATCCAAAGTCCATAATAGCCTGATTAAAAATTCCTGGATTGACTTGATCCATTATTTTCAGAATAGACGTCCTAATATTATTATTTTCTTTTGTAAATTCTGTTTTTTTTTTATAAATACCTAAATATCTGGAAAAAACTCTATAAGCATTTCCATCGATAGCAGGAACGACTTTATTGAAACATATAGAAGCTATAGCGGCTCCTGTATATGGACCTATACCTTTATATTTAATCAATTCTTCATAAGAATCAGGAAAAGATATCCCATTACGAACTAATTTTTTAGATAAGAAATGCAAGTTTATTGCTCTTGTATAATAACCTAAACCTTCCCATATTTTTAATACTTTTCTTTCTTCAGAAAGAGCTAGTTCTTCCATATTTGGGAATACTTTAATAAAATTTAAATAAGATTTTATTACCTTTGAGACTTTTGTTTGTTGTAACATAAATTCAGAAACCAATATATAATATGGATTTTTTGTTTCTCTCCAAGGTAATTTTCTATGATTAATTTTATACCAATCCATTATTTTTTTATAAAAATCCATATCTATTTAATTTTAGAGCAATTTTATAAAAAATTGGTATATTTAGAAAACCAAATTTTGTTATTTAAATATAATGAACGATTAAAAAAACATGACAAAAGCAGATATAATAACAGAAATCATATTAGAAACTGGATTCGAAAGAATAGATACACAAAAGGTAATAGAAACGTTTATGAAGAAAATAAAACAAAGTCTTACATCAGGAGAAAATGTTTATTTACGAGGTTTTGGTTCTTTTATTATTAAATACAGAGAAAAAAAACTTGGACGTCATATTTCCGAGAATAGATCTATAATTATACCAGCTCACAATATACCAGCTTTTAAACCTTCTAAAGCTTTTACTGATTCAGTAAAAAAAAACGTTCTTGTTATAAATAATATGTCGGAAAATAAAGACGTAACGATTTAACATTATTATGCCCAACGGAAAAAAGAGAAAAAGACGAAAAATTGCTACCCACAAAAGAAAGAAGAGGAATCGTAAAAATAGGCATAAAAAGAAAAAATAATTTAGATTTGCATCAATCAATAGTTGATCTTTTTTAATTTCTAAAACATTTTTCCTTGTTTTTGTGTATGTATGAATAAAGAATTAATTATAAATGCAAATGCAGAAGAACAAGAAGTAGAAATAGCCCTTTTGGGAGATGGAGAATTATTGGAACTTCATAGAGATGTTTTTCATAAAGAATTTTCTGTAAAAGAATTTTCTGTAGGGGATATTTATTTAGGCGTAGTAAAAAAAATATCCTATGGTTTAAATGCCGCTATTATTGATATAGGTTATTCTAAAGGGGCCTTTTTACATTATAAAGATCTTGGATTACAAGCAGAAAAAATTCTAGAATTAATAACTAAAAAAAAAGATTCTATCCTTTTTAAAAATGGAGAAAAAAATACTATAGAAAAAATATTATACCCTGGACAAAAGATTTTAGTACAAATATCAAAAGAACCTATTTCTAATAAAGGTCCAAAATTAACAGCAAAATTATGTATTCCAGGAAGACATTTAGTCTTAATTCCTTTTGAAGATAAAATATCCATTTCTAAAAAAATAAAAAATACAGAAGAAAAAAGAAAATTAATTTCTTATATCGAAAAAATAAAACCAAAAAATTTTGGAATAATAATTCGAACAGTCGCTTCTTCTGCAGAAGAAGTTTTGAAAAAAGAACTATTTTTTTTGATCAAAAAATGGGAAGATATATTAAGTAGCTTAATTAAATTTCCTCCAGTTAGAGTTCTAAGTGAGATCAGTAAAACTTCTTGTTTATTAAGAGATACATTGAATGATGATTTTAAATTTATTTATTGTAATAATATCTTTCTTTGCAAAGAAATTCATTCTTATTTATCTTTAATTGCTCCAGAAAAACAAAATATTATTAAACATTATAAAGGAAATATTCCAATATTTGAAAAGTATGAAGTAGAAAAACAAAAAAAAACCTTTTTAGGTAAAAATGTTCCTCTTTCTAATGGTGGTTATCTTGTTATTGAACACACTGAAGCCTTACATGTTATAGATGTTAATAGTGGGATGATTAATCATATCAAAAAAAATAGTACAGAATCTGAACGAATCAACAATATTTTAAATATAAATTTGATAGCAGCCACAGAAATAGCAAGACAACTTAGATTAAGAGATATGGGTGGAATAATAGTAGTAGATTTTATTGATATGTCTGAACCATTTCAAAAAAAAAAACTATATGAACATCTAAAAGATGAAATGAAAAATGATAGAGCTAAACATCAAATTTTACCACCAAATGAATTTGGTTTAGTTTTATTTACTAGACATAGAGTAAGACCAGAATTTAAAGAAAAAAAATACAATAAAAAATCTAAAAATTCTCCGATTATATATATTTACCATCTAGAATTTATTTTAGAAACTATATTAAAAAATAATTTACATGAAGGTATTCAATTACATACACATTCATTTGTAGCAGCCTATTTAAAAAAAGGATTTCCTTCTATTCAGCAAAAATGGTTTTTTAAGTATAAGAAATGGATATCAATAATTCCTAGAGATTCTTTTAGATATACAGAATATCAAATTATAAATAAAAAAAAAGAAATAATTTTTACTTTTTTCAAAAAAGATTAATTTTTTTTACAAAAAAGAAAGAAATGGGCGTGGTGGAATTGGTAGACACGTCAGACTTAGGATCTGATGCTTATTAGGCATAAGGGTTCAAATCCCTTCGCCCATACTAATTCCTTATTTTTCTTTTCTTATATCCTACGTAAATTTGTCTAGGTCTACCTATTGGTTCTCTATTTAATCTCATTTCTTTCCAATGAGCCATCCATCCTGGTAATCTTCCTAAAGCAAACATCACCGTAAACATATTTTTTGGAATACCAATAGCTTGATAAATTATACCGGAATAAAAATCTATATTAGGATATAGTTTTTTTTCTAAAAAATAAGAGTCATTCATGACTATATCTTCAAGTTCTTTAGCTAATTCTAAAATAGGATTATTTATTCCCAATTCACGTATCACTTTTTCTGCTATATTTTCAATGATTTTAGCTCTAGGATCAAAATTTTTATAAATTCTATGTCCAAAACCCATTAAACGAAACGAATTTTTTTTATTTTTTGCCATTTCTATCCATTTTTTTACATTTTTACCACTTTTTAAAATATTTTCTAACATTTCAATAACTGCTTCATTTGCTCCTCCATGTAATCTTCCCCAAAGAGCACATATTCCTGCAGATACAGAAGAGAAAAGACCAGAATGAGCTGAACTTAACAAACGGACTGTTGTAGTTGAACAATTTTGTTCATGCTCTGCATGTAATATTAAAAGTTTATCTAAAGCATCTATAATAACTGGATTAAATTCATCATATTTTTTTTTATTGGTAGAAAAAAACATCTTTAAAAGATTAGAAGGATAATCTAAATTTTTGTCCGCATAAGATGGAGGAAGACCTACTTTTTTTCTATAAGTTAAAGCGGCTAATATAGGAAATTTAGCTAAAAGATGAAGAAACAAATCTTGTTCCTTTACATGATTATTGTTATCATTTTTTTTTGTAGTAATAAAAGATCTTAGGATACAAGTTAAAGAAGATAAAATTCCCATTGGATGATAAAATACTGGATACTTATCAAGTATTTTGTGTATATCTTGACTAACGTGATTATATTTTTTAATTTTTTCAGAAAAAAATTTTAGTTGAGTAGGATTAGGTAGTTCCCCATTTAAAAGTAGATAACTAGTTTCTATAAATGAACATTTATTAATAATCTCTTCTATAGGATATCCTCTATATAACAATATTCCTTTTTCTCCATCTATGTAACTAATTGAACTCTTAGTAATTCCTGTATTTTTAAATCCAGGATCCAGAGTAATAAAACCTGTATTTTCCCTAAGTTTAGAGATATTAATAGCTTTTTCACAAAAAGTTCCATAAACTATGGGAAGTTTATATTGACATCCATTAATATAAAAATTTATAACGTTACACATAATAAATCAATTATTTATTAAGAAATATAAATAATTTTCATACGGAACGGAAATGAAAAAATCTATAAAATCATTTCATCGAATGAAAAAATAGTATGAAATCCTTTCTTTGAAAAATATTTTTTCATTCCATATCTAAAACTAATTAAAACAAAGTCTCCACCCCATGATCCCAAACTTTTCACAAGTCCTAAATAATCTGGAAAATATAACTCTTTTATAGTAGGAATATTCAAGATATTTGACATAATTTTTTCATGCAAAAACAATAATTCTTCAAATTCATTCAAATTTTTACAAAACGGTATTTTTTTTGTTATAGATGATATAAGTTCTATTTTTTTTACAGAAATATTTTTTATAGAACGAAAATATTTTACACTTTCATTAGTATTTTGTTTTTTATTTAAATGTAGAAAAAAAAGTTTTTTTTTAAAATTTGGATTAAAATCAACAGAAATAATATGTGGTTTTTTATCCTTTAATTTTCTTCTAAAAATTATTGGTTTAGAATGCGATCCACAAGCTACATCATATCCACTTCCTGTAAAAATTTTATCTAATAACATATAAGGATTAATATTTGCCCACATAGCTATGTTGTTGATTAAAGTAGAACTACTTCCTAAACCCCAATTAATAGGAAATTCTAATTTTGTTTTTACATATATATTGTATAATAATCCATTTTCAAATGGAAGAAAATTTTTGTTTATTTTTTTAGATTCTAGTAACAAATTTCTTAATACTATAGAAGTTTTTTTTTTTGTTTCAGAATATATATTTAAGGAAGGTAATTGAAAAATACTTTCAAACCAAAGTTGATCTATATGATCAAAACTTTTCCAATATAAAAATCTAGACAAATTAGGTTTTATGTTTTTTTTATCATAAAAAAAACTAAGAGATTGTCCTTTTACCGTAGGTAAGGCAAACCCACTAGCTCCATATAGAATAATATATTCTCCTGTTAATAATAATTTTCCATGACTATAAAAAAAATTATCAGTTTTACATTTCATTTTTTTTACGAATTTCATTAAAAATTTTTTTTATCATTCCTTGTAATATATTTTTTGGACCTATCTCAATAAAGGAACGAGCTCCATGATGAATCATATTTATTACTGATTGTTTCCATTTTACTGGAGAAGTCAATTGTTCTATAATATTTTTTTTTATTCTACTACATTTATTTTCCGGTTTAGCTGTTACATTTTGATAAATTGGATATTTAGAATCTTTAAAATGAATGTTTTCTATAAATATTTCTAATTTTTTTTTCATAGAAAACATAATAGGAGAATGAAATGCTCCATGAACAGGAAGTCTTAATATTCTTTTAGCTCCTTTCTTTTCTAAAGAAAAACAAACTCTTTTTAAAGCCTTTTCTTCTCCTGAAATAACTAATTGTCCAGGACTATTATAATTAGATGGAACAACAATCCCTTTATCTTTTTTACAAAAAGATTCAATAAAATGATCATCTAATCCAAAAACAACAGCCATTCCACCAGGAATCTGTTCACATATTTTTTGCATAAGACTTCCCCTTTTTTCCACCAATATTAAACCTTCTTCAAAAGAAAAGACATCAATAGATGCTAAAGCTGAAAATTCACCTAAGGAATGTCCAGCAACCATATCTGGATTAAAATTATCTAGTAATTTAGCTTGAATGAAAGAATAAATATAAATTGCTAATTGTGTATACTTAGTTTTTTTTAAAATTTCTATAGGAGAATTAAACATTATATCTGTTATTTTAAAACCCAAAATATCATTAGATAATAGAAATAATTTTTTTGCAAAATCAGAATTCTGATATAGTTTTTTCCCCATTCCAACAAATTGTGATCCTTGACCTGTAAATATATATGCATTCATAAAAACAAATTTTTTATAAACTCGAATAATTTAATGAAATTAATGGATACTCATACTCATTTATATATGAAAGAATTTGAAATGGATAGAGATATTGTCATAAAAAGAGCCATAAAAAGTGGAATAAATAGATTTTTTCTTCCTTCCATAGATAGCTCCTCTATTCTTAAAATATGGAAGTTAAAAACTAAATATCCAAATTTATGCTATCCTATGATAGGGTTACATCCAAATAAAGTTCATCCTAAAAATTTAGAAAAAGAATTGAAAATTCTAAAAAAATGGTTAAATAAGCATTCTTTTATTGCTATAGGAGAAGTCGGTATAGATTTAGATCAAAAAAAGAGATTTTTTATGGAACAAGAATATGTTTTTAAAACTCAGATTAAATGGGCTAAAGAAAAAAAATTACCTATAATTATTCACTGTAGAAATTCCTTTAATAAAGTCATTAAAATATTAAAAAAACACAATGTAAAAAAAGGAATTTTTCATTGTTTTTCTGGAAGTTTAGAAGAAGGAAAAGAAATTATAAATTTAGGTTTTAAACTAGGTATTGGAGGAATGATAACTTTTAAAAAAAATAATTTATGTCATTTTTTACATAAAATAAATATAAAAAATATAGTATTAGAAACAGATTCTCCATTTTTATCTCCGTTCCCATTTAGAGGTAAAAGAAATGAACCTCTCTATTTAAAGATAATTTTAAGGAAATTATCTCAAATATATTCGTTCTCAGAAGAAAAAATAGCTGATATTATTAACAATAATACCATGGAAATTTTTGAAAAACTTTAATTTTTCTCTATTTTTTTAAACCATTTTTTTAGGATTTACTAATCTATCAAACTCTTCCATAGTTAAATAACCTAATCTAATTGCTTCTTCTTTTATAGTAGTATTATTCTTATATGCAGATCTTGCTATTTTTGCAGATTTTTCATAACCTATATGAGTATTTAATGCCGTAACTAACATTAATGATCGATCTAACAATTCTTTAATCCTTGAATAATTAGGAGTAATTCCTTCAACACAAAGATTAGAAAAAGAAATAGTAGCATCAGATAAAAGTTGAGCTGATTGTATAAAATTATAAGCCATTAATGGTTTATAAACATTTAATTCATAATTTCCTGATGATCCAGCTATTGATATAGATAAATCATTCCCTATAATTTGTGTACATACCATAAGAATAGCCTCACATTGTGTAGGATTTATTTTTCCAGGCATAATAGAAGATCCTGGTTCATTTTCAGGTAAAAAAATTTCTCCTATACCAGAACGAGGGCCAGAAGATAAAAAACGAATATCATTTGATATTTTCATTATAGAAATAGCTATTTGCTTTAGTGAACTATGAGATTCAACTATAGCATCATGAGATGCTATAGATTCAAATTTATTATTTGCTATTTTAAATGGAAAATTAGTATATTCACATATATATTCAGTTACTTTTAAGTCGTATCCTTTAGGAGAATTTAAACCTGTTCCTACGGCCGTTCCTCCTATAGCTAATTCAGAAAGATGATCTAAAGTTTTTTGAAGAGAATTTAAACCATGATCTATTTGTGATACATATCCAGAAAATACTTGACCCAAAGTAATAGGAACAGCATCCATAAGATGAGTTCTTCCTATTTTTATAATATCTTTAAATAACGTTTTTTTTCTTTCTAGTGAATCACGTAACTTTTTTATAGATGGAATAGTTTCTTCTACTAATTTTTTATAAGAAGCAATATGCATAGCCGTAGAATATGTATCATTAGAGGATTGTGACATATTCACGTCATCATTAGGATGTATAAAAGACGGTTTTTCTCCTATCAATTTACCCATTAATATTTGAGCTCTATTTGAAACGACCTCGTTTACATTCATATTTGAATGAGTTCCAGATCCTGTTTGCCAAATAACCAGAGGAAAATGATCGTCTAATTTTCCTTCTATAATTTCTTCACAAACTAAAGAAATTAAATCTCTTTTTTTTCTAGATAATAATCCAAATGAAAAATTTGCATGAGCCGATGCTTTTTTTAAAATAGCGAAAGAACGAATAATTTCAATAGGCATACTTCCTTCCAATCCAATCTTAAAATTATTTCTGGATCTTTCTGTTTGTGCTCCCCAATATTTTACTAACGGTATTTTAACTTTACCCAAAGTATCTTCTTCTGTTCTAAAAATCATTTTTATATTCTATTTTTTTTTACGAAATTAACGAACTCTCTAAAAAAAATATTTTTATCTTAATTTCCATTTTTTTATGATCATTAAGTTTATAGGATTTTTATTATTCTTATTCATAACTATATCTGGTTTTTGGTGTGTTATTTTTTTATTGTTTTTTAGCATTTATTGGATTATAAATATAGGAATTAGTTCAATAATAAGAAGAAATAAAAACGAAAAAAAACCATAAAATTCAGATATAAAATGAAAAAAAAAATATTTAAAAATAAATATTTTTGGATAAGTTTTCTTTTTTTGATATGGATGTCTTTTTTCGATACAAATTCTTTAGAATTACACTGGAAATTTAAAAAAAATTTAAACCAAATGATATTAGATAGAGATTTTTTAAAAGAAAAAATTTTATCAGAAGGAAATCATCTAAAAAAATTAAACACAGATTCTAAATATTTAGAAAAAGTAGCTAGAGAAAAATTCTATATGAAAAAAGAAGATGAAGATTTATTTCTTGTTGTATACAAGTAATAAGTACCACTAATTTTATCTATTCATATAAATTAATAAAATGCTTAAATCAGAAGGAGAAACTCCACTAATTCTTGAAGCTTGAGACAATGATTCTGGACGATGATAAGTCAATTTTTCTATAGCTTCTATAGACAAAGATGGAATTTTTCCAAAATCAATATTCTTTGGAATTTTAAGATTTTCAAGTTTCAACAATTTTTTTGCGTTTTCTTTTTCTCTTTCAAGATATCCTTTATATTTTATTCGAATAGACACTTGTTCTAATACCTCTTGATTAAAATTATTTTTATCTATTTCATCTTTAAGAGATGGTATCATAATAAGATCTTTTATATCAATTTCTGAACGAGAAAGAATGTTATTCATTTTTTTTTCATGAAGAATCATTGGAGATTTTTTTTTATTTAAAATAGGATTTATAATGTCTGGTTTAAAATTTTTATTTTGAAATAAAAACATACATTTTTTTATTTTAGATTTTTTTTTATCTACTTCCTTCATTCTTTTTTCTGAAATTAAACCTATATTATAACCAATAGACGTTAATCTTTCATCCGCATTATCCTGACGTAATAACATCCTGTATTCGGCTCTTGAAGTAAACATCCTATAAGGTTCTTTTGTTCCTTTCGTAATTAAATCATCTATTAAAACACCTATATAGGCTTGACTCCTTTTTAAAATCAAAGGTTCTTTATTATTGTCAACTTTTAAATGAGCATTTATTCCTGCTATTAATCCTTGAGCTGCTGCTTCTTCATATCCTGTTGTTCCATTAATTTGTCCTGCAAAAAAAAGATTTTTGATTATTTTACTTTCTAAAGTTAATTTTAATTGAATAGGAGGAAAATAATCATATTCAATAGCATATCCAGGTCTTATCATTTTTGCATTCTCAAATCCTTTAATTTTTCTTAAAGCTTTATATTGTATATGTTCAGGTAAAGAAGTAGAAAATCCATTGATATAAACTTCTACTGTATTCCACCCTTCTGGTTCTACAAAAATTGGATGTTCATCTTTTTCGGAAAATCTACTTATTTTTTCTTCAATAGAAGGACAATATCTAGGACTTACTCCATGCATCTCTCCTGTAAAAATTGGAGATAATTTTTTATTGTTATATATAACCTCATGTACTTCTTTATTAGTAGATGTAATATAACATTCCTTTTGTTGATTTAGTCTTTTAGTATTTAAAAAAGAAAATTTTTTAGGATTTTTATCTCCTTTTTGAGATGTCATTTTGTGATAGTTTAACGAACGTCCATCTATTCTTGGAGAAGTTCCTGTTTTCATTCTTCCATGTTGAATACCTAAGTTATCAGTTAATTGTTCCGTAATTCCTTTAACTTCTTGTTCCGCTATTCTTCCACCACTTATTTTTTTATTTCCGATATAAATTTTTCCATTTAAGAATGTTCCATTAGTGAGAATAACAGATTTTCCTCTAATTTTTATTCCAAAAGAAGTAATCACTCCTCTTATTTCGTTTTTTTTTATCAGTAAAGAAATTACTGTTTCTTGATATAAATCTAGTTTATGATTTTTTTCTAAAAACAATCTCCAATGACTAGAAAATAATTTTCTATCACATTGAGCTCTAGGACTCCACATAGCAGGTCCTTTTGATTTATTTAACATTCTAAATTGTATCATACTATAATCTGTTATGATGCCTGAAAAACCACCTAAAGCATCTATCTCTCTTACTATTTGTCCTTTAGCTATCCCCCCTATAGCTGGATTACAAGACATTTGACCGATAGTCTGCATATTCGTGGTAATGAGCAATGTTTTAGATCCCATCTTAGAAGAAGCTAAAGCCGCTTCTGATCCAGCATGACCAGCTCCAACAACGATAACATCGTACGTATTATTTACAAACATGATTTTTTTTCAAAATTGGAATAAAAATAAATAAAAATCTTCTTTTTTTTTCATTAATTTTTTATGAATTTTATCTTCATATCCAATAAAATGAAGAAGAGCATGTATCATTACTCTTTTCAACTCAACTTTAAAATTTTGATTCCATTTTTTAGAATTATCTAAAACACGATCTATACTAATAAATATATCTCCTGATATGAAACATTTTTTTTTTCCTTCTTTTACAGAAGAAAAAGCAATTACATCTGTGTAATCATTTTTTCGTAAAAATTTTTTATTTAATTTTAAAAGATAAGCATCATTACAAAAAATATAATTAATTATTCCTACCTTTTTACCTTCATTTTTTAGTAAAATATGGATAAACTGAAGAAAAAAATATTTTTTTTGAATAGAAAAATTAGAAATTTCGTAAAAAAAATTAATCATACATAAATGAAATATTTATGTTTTTAAATATAACAGTGAAAAAAATAAGAAATGTCATTCCAAATACTTTTACTACATTAAATCTATTTTTTGGATGTGTTTCCCTTACATTATTACAATTAAAAGAATTTGATAATTCTGCTATATTTACTCTTTTTTCATTTTTATTTGATTTTTTAGATGGATTTACTTCTAGAATTATAAAAAATAAAAGTAAAATAGGAAAAGAATTAGATTCTTTAGCCGATATCATTTCTTTTGGTTTAGTTCCATCTATGATAGTTTTTTCTTTATTAAAAGATGAAAGGAAAAAGGCTCTCCCATTTATTGAATGGTTTTCTTTCTTAATAATTATATCCTCTGCATTTCGATTGGCTGAATTTAACATAACTTCTTCTTTTCGTAAAAAAAATTACGGTTTAACTACTCCAATAAACACATTATTTTTCACTACTTTATCTTTTATCATGAGACATCAAAATACAGGTTATATAAAAACAGTTATTTTAAATCCTATGATCATAGTTTCTCTAATTTTTTTTTCTTGTTATTTCTTATTATCTAAAATACCAATGTTTTCATTAATTTTTAGTGATTTTTCTTGGAAAAAGAATAAAAAACGTTATTTATTTTTACTAATAAGTATATTTCTTTTCCTAACTTTACATTTAGTCGCAATACCTTGTATTATTATTTTATACATTATAACCTCAATATATTATAATCAAAGAAAAAATTTTCAAACATGAAATTAGAACTTTATCGTCCTATTTGCTTTTTTGATATAGAAGCTACAGGAATAAATATTGGAAAAGATAGGATTATAGAAATATCTATATTAAAAATATATCCTAATGAAAATAAAGAAAATAAAACTTGGCTTATTTTCCCTGGAATTCCCATACCACCACAATCTACGGCTATTCATGGAATAAAAGATGAAGATGTAGAAGGTAAATTAGAATTTAAAGATGTAGCTCATCATATTTTAAAAATGATTGCTAATTCGGATTTAGCAGGATATAATTCTAATAGATTTGACATACCTATTTTAGCAGAAGAAATGTTACGTGCGGGTATCTCCTTCGACATAAAAAAACATAGGACTATAGATGTTCAAGTTATTTTCCATAAAAAAGAACCTAGAACACTTTCTGCTGCTTATCAATATTATTGTAAAAAAGATCTTAGAAAGGCTCATAGTTCTAAAGCCGATACATTTGCTACTTACGAAATATTATTAGCACAATTAGAAAAATATAATGATCTAAAAAATGATGTAAAAAGTTTGAATCAGTTTTCTTACCAGAAGAATATAGCAGATCTTGCTGGTTTTATAAAAATAGATGAAAAAGGAAATGAAATATTTAACTTTGGTAAATATAAAGGTCAGAAAGTATATGAAATTTTTGAAAGAGATCCAAATTATTACGGTTGGATACAAAATTCTGATTTTCCATTATATACTAAAAAAGTATTTACGGGTGTAAAATTACGTAAATTCAATAAAAAATAATCATTTTGTAAGATCTTTCATTTTTTTAGAAATAAAAGAATTTAAATTTTTACCATGAAGTAAATTTTTTGATAAAAAAGTTAGATTTAAAGCTTCTTGAATAATTTCCTTTTGATTTTTTTCTCTTAAAGCTTTTTTCATTAAAGGATGATTGACATTAACAATTAATTGATAAAATTTATTATCATCATTTTTCAAAATTTCTTTACCTAAAGAATTCATTTCCTTCATTCTTCGTAAAAATTCTGGAATTATAATGAAAAAAGGATAGTCTTTTTCAGAAAGATTTTCTAATTGTATAGAAAATTTGTATTCGTCTGTTAAACAAATATTAATTAAGTTTTTTAAACTTTCTTTTTCCTCTATGGAAAGAGAAGAAATATATTTTTCTTTCCTGTGAATTATTTTATCAAGATGATCTGAATCTACACGAACAAAAGAAACATTTTTATCATTCATTTCTATTTTTTGAATTAAATGAACGGTTAGTGGACTATCTAAAATTAAAATTTCATAGGATCTTTCTTCCGCTTGTTTAATAAAACTATATTCCTTTTCTTTATTTGAAGTATAAAGAAATACAATTTTTCCATCCTTATCTATCTGATAGTTTTTTACTTTATTTTTTAATTCTTCCAAAGTAAAAAAAACTTTTTTGATTGTAGGATAAAGGAAAAATTTATTTGCTTTTTCGAAAAAGTTAGTATTACTGATCATTCCATATTCTACTATTATTCTTATATTTATCCATTTTTTTTGAAAATCAGGCCTATTTTCCTTAAACATGTAATCCAATTTATCTCCAACCTTTCTGGTAATATATTTTGATATATTCTTTACAGAAGAATCTGATTGTAAATGAGAACGAGAAACATTAAGAGGAATATCTGGAGAATCAATAACTCCTTTTAATAGACTCAGAAAGTCTGGAACAATTCCTTCTAAATTATCTGTGATAAAAACTTGATTTTGGTATAAATGAATTTTATCTCTTTGAAAATCTATTTTTTTCTCTATATTCGGAAAATATAAAATTCCTGTTAAACGAAAAGGATGATCAATATTCAAATGAATCCAAAATAATGCTTTCTCTAATTGATTTGGATATAATTCATGATAAAAATCTAGATAATCCTGATCACTTAAGTGTTTAGGATTTTTTTTCCAAGAAGGTGAGATATTATTTATTATTATTTCTTTTTCATAATCTGACGAAAGAGAAATAACTATAGGCATGAATTTACAATATTTATGTAACATTTTCAAAATTCGATCGTACTCCAGAAATTCTTTATTCTCTTCATTAATAAAAAGAACTATTTCTGTTCCTCTTTTTCTTTTTTCTATTTCTTTCATAGAAAAATTTGGAGAACCTTCGCAAGACCAGGATATGGAAGGATGATCTTTCCTATAAGATTGTGTATAAATAATAACCTTTCTAGCCACCATAAAAGAAGAATAAAAACCTAAACCAAAGTGTCCGATAATAGAAGAAGACGAATTTTGATATTGTTGTATAAATTCTTCTGCCCCAGAGAAAGCAATTTGATTAATATATTTTTCTACTTCTTTTTTTGTCATTCCAATTCCATTATCACTAATACGAATAGTTTGATTTTTTTTATCAATTTGAATTTTAATTTGAAAATTATCGACAAAATCTTCTATTTTTCCTAATTCTACTAAAATTTTCAATTTTAAAACAGCATCTGTTGCATTGGAAACTAATTCACGTAAAAAAATTTCCTGATCTGAATAAAGAAATCTTTTGATAATAGGAAAAATATTATCTGAAGTAACACTAATTTTATCTTTTTCCATATTTATACTAAGAATTTTTGATAGAAACAACAAAGATTATACCATTCACATCTATCAGACATTATGTCAGTTATTTATATTTTATTCAGGAAAAAAAGAATCAATAAATTTTTCTCCATCAAATTTTTTTAGATCTCTAATTTTCTCTCCTATTCCAACATATTTAATAGGAATTTTAAATTGATCCATAATTCCTAAAACCATACCTCCTTTAGCAGTTCCTTCTATCTTTGTTAAGATGATGGAAGTTACTTTAACGAAAGTAATAAATTTTCTTACTTGTTCAAAAGAATTTTGTCCTGTTGATGCATCTAAAACAAGCATAACTTCATGAGGTGCATTAGGTATAACTCTTTTTAAAACTCTACTAATTTTAGATAATTCTTCCATAAGACCTACCCGATTTTGAAATCTTCCCGCAGTATCGATTAATACTACGTCTATTTTTTTAGATTTAGCAGATTGTAATGTATCATATGCAACAGAAGCAGGATCCGCATACATATGTTGTTTAATCAATGGAACATTAACTAAATTTGACCATATTTCAAGTTGGTTTATAGCAGCAGCACGATATGTATCTGCAGCTCCTATAATTAAATTCAAACCTTTTTTTTTTAAAAGGAAGGCTAATTTACCAATCGTAGTAGTTTTTCCAACTCCATTGACTCCAATCATAATAATAACATATGGTTTGTTTTTTTCATCTTCTACTTTATCTTCCAGACATTTATTTTTTATATCCATAAATAGAAGCTTCATTTCTTCTTTGAGAAGTTTATATAAATATTTTATATCTACTACGTTATTTTTAACGTCTTGAACTTTCTTTTCAAGATTATTAATAATTTTTATAGTTGTTTTTATTCCTACATCAGAAGATAATAATATTTCTTCAACATGATCAAAAAAATCTGTATCTAATTTTTTTTTTCCACTAGCAGAAAATAAATTTCTAATCCTAGAAAAAAAAGTTTCTCTAGTTTTTTTCAATTCACGATGAAATGTTATATTATCTTCTTTTCTTTCATATTTTTTCATGTTTCACGATGATTGAATGTATTCAGAATGAATAATCATTAAATTAATTAGTTATTAAAATAATCTTTAATTTCTTTTTCACTTAAAATTTTTTTTTCAAAAGAATAAGAATCAGATTTATCTGATTTAATTATTCTAATAGCCAATATTTTTTTTTGAGAATTTTTCTTTGTTTTATTTTCTATAACTTTTTTAGACATTTTTATTTATTTAATTTCCTTATGTATAGTATATTTTTTCAATATAGGATTATACTTTTTTAATTCTATTCTATTTGGAGAATTTTTTTTATTCTTAGTTGTTGTGTATCTAGAAATTCCAGAAATACCACTTTTTCTTTGTTCAGTACATTCCAATATAATTTGAATTCGATTTCCTTTTTTTCCCATGATAATAATAATTTTTTCTTTGTTCAGTACATTCTAATATAATTTGAATTTGATTTCCTTTTTTTTCCATGACAATAATAATTTTTTCTTTGTTTTTTATTTTTATGTTTATGTGTATGTTTATGTTTATGTGTATGTTTTTTATATTTAAAACGTTTTAAAGCGTTTTCTATTCCTATTTTATTAATAATTTTAATAGCATAGGTGCAAATTCTTAATTTGATCCATTTTTTTTCTTTTTCTAAAAAAAAACGTTTTTTACATAAATTTATATTAAAACGACGTTTGCTTTTATTATTAGCATGAGATATTCTATATCCTATCATTGCTTTTTTACCTGTTAGTTCACATATTTTTGACATAATTATTTTTTTACTAACTTTGTTTTTTCATCGTAAGATACAATAAATTCTTTTTTTATTACTTTACTTTAAGTAGTTAAAAACTAAAAGTAAAGTGTAAAAACTTTTATAGTAAATATTTACATGTCAGGACACAGTAAATGGGCTAATATACAACATAAGAAATCCAATAAAGATTTTAGAAAATCTAAAATTTTCTCTAAAATTATTAAAGAAATTTTTATTGCAGTTAAAGAATCTGGTAAAAATAGAGTTTCTTTCCGTTTAAAAAAAGCGATACTAAATGCAAAATCTTTCAATATACCAAAAAATACTATAGAAAGAACGATACAAAAAGCTTTACAAGTTAATAAAAACAATATTTTATATTTAGAAGGACAATTTCATGAAATTAGTTTGATTATAGAATGCTTAACAGATAATCATATTAGAACCACTTCAGATATAAAAATTATCCTAAATAAAAAAGGAGGAAGATTATGTCGTTATGGAGAATTAAATCATTTATTTAATCGTATAGTTTGTTTTTCTATAGAGAAGAAATATTTTCGTTCTTCTATTGAAGATTTCGAACTTATGGCAATAGACTACGGAGCTAAAGATTTTTTAAGAGATGATTATTATTTACATATATACACTGATTTTGAATCCTTTGGAAGGATGAAAAAATATTTAGATAAAATGAATAATTTTTACAATTATCTAATTAAATATTTAGCCGTACATCCTAAATATATTTCAGATAAATATAGGAAAAAAATATTGGATATAATAGAAAAACTAAAAGAACATGAAGATGTCAAAAAAATTTACTCTAATATGAAAGTATTAGAAAAAAATAATAAAGTATAACGTCCTATCGCGTTGAATTATTTAATAAATTTATTATTAAATTTATTTAATGAGGAAAGTCCGGACACCATAGAGCGGTACAATGGATAACATCCATACATCGAAAGATGAGGAATAGTGCAACAGAAAGAATGTACAGGTACGCTGTAGTGAAATCATGTAAACTCTGTACGGTGAAATGCCATGTATACCGGAAAACTTGCTCGGTTGATACCGGGGGGTAGGCAGAAAGAGATTATGGGTAACCTTATATCCTAGATAAATGATAGGATTCAAAAAATAGAAACAGAATCCGGCTTATAGTTTTACTTTATTATTTTGGAGAGGTGGCCGAGAGGATGAAGGCGCACGCTTGGAAAGCGTGTACACAAAATAGAAGTGTCAAGGGTTCGAATCCCTTTCTCTCCGCGAAAAAATTAATATTTTTCTATATCTTTTAGTTTTTTCTCTATTAAATTTTTCCTAACACCCATAACTATGTCTATATCTTTAGATGCATCTTGTATTTTATCCTGTACTTGATGAAGTAAAAGTCCAAATTTTGTAAATTCTTTTTTCACAGTTTCTAAAACTTTCCAAACTTCGGAACTCCTTTTCTGAATAGCTAGAGTACGAAATCCTATTTGCAAACTGTTTAACATAGCAGCTAATGTAGACGGCCCTGTTATAACTATTTTATACTTTCTTAAAAGTTCTTCTAATAGACTAGAATTTTTAACAATTTCCGCATATATACCTTCAAAAGGTAAAAATAAAATAGCAAAATCAGTAGTATTTGGAGGATCTATATATTTCTCCATAATATTTTTAGACATTTTTTTAAGAACGGATATCATATTTTTTTTAGCTATTTCTAGTTTTTCTTTTTTTCCTAAACTATAAGCTAATTGTAATTTTTCATAAGTTTCTTTTGGAAATTTTACATCAATGGGCAACCAGACAGTATTCCCTTTTCCAAGTCCTGGAAGTTTAATTGCAAATTCTACAACATAGTTGGTACTAGATTTAGTCACAACATTACACGCATATTGTTCTGGAGAAAGAATTTGTTGCAAAAGCATAGATAACTGCATTTCACTAAAACTTCCACATATTTTCACATGATTTAAAGTTCTTTTTAAAGCATTTACATCTTGTGCTAAATTTTTCATATCCCCTAATCCTTTCTGTAAAAAAAAGAGTTGATTACCTATAATATCAAAAGATTTTCCTAAATGTAGGTTCAATGAATTATGAAGTTTTTCGTCAACATTCTCCCTGATTTCTTCTAGTCTTTTTTCTGTTATTTTAATTAATTTTTCTTGTTCTATATGAAAAAGATCTAATTTATTAGATTGGTTATCCATGTAAAACTGAATTTTTTGATCAACAGAGTTTTGAAAATCTTTTGTGGATAGAAGAATACTTTCTTTAAAATCTTTTATTGAATTTATGAATTCAATTCGATCATATTGATTCATGTTCCGGTTTTCTTTCCACTGTTTCTCTAATTGATTTTTAAAAAAAATTTCAAATCTTCTAAAGATTAAAAAACATAAAAAACCTAACAAAAGAACAATAGAAAACCAAAAAAAAATCATTTTTTTATAAAAGAAATAGCGGGAATAGGACTCGAACCTATGACCTTCGGGTTATGAGCCCGACGAGCTACCAACTGCTCCATCCCGCGGATTTTAATCAATATAATTTTTTTTATTCATAAAAACAAATTATATGAAATTTGTTTTTATCCATTCATAGAAATCAAGAAATCTTCATTATTTTGTGTTCTTGCTATACGTGATTTTAAAAATTCCATAGCCTCTACAGGATTCATATCGGACAGATGTTTTCGTAAAATCCACATTCTTTGCAATGTTTTTGTGTCCAATAATAAATCATCTTTTCTTGTACTAGACGAGATTAAATCAATAGCTGGATAAATTCGTTTATTAGAAATTTTTCTATCTAGTTGAAGTTCTTTATTCCCTGTTCCCTTAAATTCTTCAAAAATAACTTCATCCATTTTAGATCCAGTATCAATCATAGCAGTTGCTATAATAGATAAAGAACCTCCATTTTCTATATTTCTAGCCGCTCCAAAAAATCTTTTTGGTTTATGTAAAGCATTTGCATCAACTCCACCCGATAATACTTTACCAGAAGCAGGGGATACAGTATTATAAGCACGGGCTAAACGTGTTATAGAATCTAATAAAATGACAACATCATGAGAACATTCTACCATTCTTTTTGCTTTTTGCAATACTATATTTGCCACTTTAACATGTCTATCTGCTGGTTCATCAAAAGTAGATGCTATTACTTCCCCTCTCACATTTCTTTGCATGTCTGTTACTTCTTCTGGACGTTCATCTATCAATAAAATAATCAAATAAACTTCCGGATGGTTAGCTGCAATAGCGTTAGCAATTTCTTTCAATAAAGTAGTTTTTCCTGTTTTTGGAGGAGCAACAATCATTCCCCTTTGCCCTTTACCTATAGGAGTGAAAAGATCCACTATTCTTGTGGAAATAGTCGAATTTTTTTCAGCTATTTTAAATTTTTCGTTTGGAAAAAGAGGGGTCAAATGTTCAAAAGAATCTCTTTCTCTTACTACAGATGGTGATCTTCCATTTATTTCAATAATTTTTATCAAAGGAAAATATTTTTCTCCATTTTTAGGTGGACGGACTTCTCCTCTTATAGTATCTCCTGTTTTCATTCCAAAAAGTCTTATTTGAGATTGAGAAACATAAATATCATCAGGAGATGATAAATAATTAAAATCAGACGATCTTAAAAAACCATAATTTTCAGCCATAATCTCTAATACTCCTTCACTAATTATAATTCCTTCAAATTCGTATTCTGGTGTACGATATTTATTATTAGAATTTTTTTGTTTCAATACATTTTCTGATTCAGTATGAGCTGATGATGAATTTGATTCTACTTGATGATTTTTATTATCTTTTCTCCAATTTTTGACATATTTCTTTGTATATCTTATGTTTTCTTCTGGTTGTTTATTATTTTTTGGATATTTTTTTGAATTTTCTTGACGATTCAATTTATTTTTTTCTTGAAATTCTTTTTTAAAAGAATTTTCTATTTTTAAATTTGAATAATTGGTTTTGTTTTTTTTATTAAGTCTTGTTTTATTTTTTAAAATGGAAATAATTTTTTCCAGGAGTTCATTTTTTCGTAATTGTGTACATTTTTTTAATCCTGAAGAACGAGCGATCTCCTGTAATTCAAAAAGTTTTTTACTTTTTAATTCAGTAATATCAAACATAATATTATTATAAAGTAGTAGTAATTGGGTTAGATTTTATTATATATGCCACTTTTGGCTTATTAATTATAAGACAGTATATTTCCTAATACTTAGGAATTAGGATAAATTACAATTATACAAATTAATTTGAACTTCAAGAATAAATTGTAAAATATTTTTTTTAATCAAAAAGATTATGCTATACCGTAAACAGTCCTTTTATGTATTAATTTCTATAATAATTTCTTATTTTTCTTTATATTTTTATCCATATTCTAAAAAAAATATTAAAAATATTTTTGATGTAATTTTATTATTATTCATAATAATATGTCTAATTTTATCTATTACTAGTTTTCTTTTATTTAAGAGAAAAAAAATCCAATTAATTATTAATAGATTGAACATACTAGTACATTTCAGTCTTTTTATACTAATTGTTTTTTTTTCATATTATCAATTCAATAAAATTAACTTTCTTCTTTTAAGAAAAAGAAACCTTTTTCTTATATTACTATCTGTATATCTATTATACCTTTCCAATAAAAGAATCAGAAGAGATATAGAATTGATTAATTCTATGGATAGAATAAGATAGAAAAAAGATCAATATAAAAAAATGAAAAAAACTTCATTAAAGGAAAAATTTGAAGTCTTTGAAAAAGAGTTTTATAAAATTTCAAAATATATTATACAGCCTAATAAATATGAAAAAATAGAATATAAAAGATTATTAAAGAAATACAAAGAATTGGAAAATATAATAGATATATATGATAAATATAAAGAAAAACTTTCTTCATTACATGAAGCTGATTTTTTTTTGAAAAAAGATTATGATCCTGAAATGAGAAAAATAGCATTTTTGGAAAAAAAAAAAATTTTGGAAGATTTATCTTCTATTGAAAAGAGATCATATCATCTATTCAACTCGCTTTCTTTGATAGAAAAAGAAATTACAATAAAAGATGATCATGATAATAGAAATGCTATAGTTGAATTAAGATCTGGAACAGGTGGAAATGAAGCTTGTCTTTTTGTAGAAGATATATTACGTATGTATACTATGTATTTTAAACAAATAGGTTGGAAATATAAAATTATACATGCTCAAAAAGGAGGAATTAAAGGTTATAAAGAAATAATTTTGGATGTGAAAGGGGATAAAGAGGTTTATGGAAATTTAAAATTTGAATCTGGAGTCCACAGAGTACAAAGAGTTCCAAAAACAGAATCTCAAGGAAGAATACATACTTCAGCTATAACAGTTGCTGTTCTTCCTGAAATAAAAGATGTAGAAATGAAAATTTCTTTGTCCGATATAAAAAAAGATACTTTCAGAGCTAGTGGTTCTGGAGGACAACATGTCAATAAAACGGAATCAGCTGTAAGATTAACTCATATTCCAAGTAAAATTACAGTAGAATGTCAAGAAGAACGTTCTCAACATAAAAATTTTGAAAAAGCAATGAATATTTTAAGATCTAGAATTTATCAAAAAGAAATAGAAAAAAAACTCCAAAAAAGATCTACACAAAGAAAAATTTTAGTCTCTACAGGTGATCGTTCAGTGAAAATACGTACTTATAATTATCCTAAAGGGAGAATAACGGATCACAGAATTCATAAATCTATTTATAATTTGGAAGGGTTCATGAATGGAAATATTCAAGAAATGATTAACTCATTAAAAAAATTAATGAGTAAAAATTAAGAAATTTTTTATATTTTATCAAAATTGGTATTTATATACAGTGTATCCAAAAAATTTGTATTATAATTTCCTTTCAAAAAATCATTATTCTCCATAATATGTTTATGAAATGGAATAGTGGTTCGAATTCCTTCTATTACAAATTCATCTAATGAACGACGCATTTTTTCAATAGTTTCTTTTCTAGTTTTTGCTGTTGTAATAATTTTTGCAATCATAGAATCATAATAATGTGTAATATGATAACCTGCATAAATATGAGTATCAACACGTACACCTATTCCTCCAGGTAAATGCATTTGAGTTATTTTACCAGGTGTTGGACGAAAATTTTTATAAGGTTCTTCTGCATTAATTCTACACTCTATTGAACACATTTTAGGATAATAATTTTTACCAGAAAGCTTTTCACCATAAGCTAAAAAAATTTGTTCTCGTATAAGATCTAATCCAGTAATCTCTTCAGTAATAGTATGTTCTACTTGAATTCTTGGATTCATCTCCATAAAATAAAAATTTCTATTTTTATCAACTAAAAATTCTATAGTACCTACTCCTTCATAATGAATAAATTCAGCAGCTTTGATAGCCTCTTTTCCCATTTTTTTTCTTAAAGATGTATTTAAAAAAGGAGAAGGGGCTTCCTCTATTAATTTTTGATTTCTTCGTTGAATAGAACAATCTCTTTCTGAGAGATGACAAGTTTTTCCATATTTATCTCTAATTATTTGTATTTCAATATGTCTTGGATTTAAAATTAATTTTTCCATATAAAGTTCCTTTTTTCCGAAAAAGGATAACGCTTCTTTTTTTGCTTCTTCCCAAGATTTCTTTAATTTTTCTTTGCACAAAACAGATCGTATTCCTATTCCTCCTCCACCAAAAACAGATTTAATCATAAGAGGATATCCTATTTTATCGGCTACTTTTTCTATTTCTTTATATGATGATCCAAAAAAACAATTATATCCAGGTAGACAAATAATTCCTGCTTTTTTCATTGTTTTTTTAGCTAAAAGTTTATTTCCCATTTGAATAATATGACTAGGTAGAGGTCCTATAAATTTTATATTATGTTTTTTACACATAGATGAGAAATATGCATTTTCAGATAAAAAACCATATCCAGGATGAATAGCGTCTGCATTTGTTATTTCTGCTGCGGATATTATATTTGGAATATTCAAATATGATTTAGATGGATGAGGAGGACCAATGCATACTGCTTCATCAGCAAAATAAACATGAAGACTATATTGATCTGCCGTAGAATAAACAGCTACTGTTTTTATTCCCATTTCTTTAGCTGTACGTATAATTCGTAAAGCTATTTCACCACGATTAGCTATTAATATTTTTTTGAACATAAAATCATGATCTGTTAATTATCTATTTCTCTAGATAAAAGGAACAAGGGTTGATCATAATCGACTGGAGTAGAATCCTCTACAAACACTTTAACAAGTTTTCCACAAACCTCAGATTCTATATCATTGAAAAGTTTCATTGCTTCTATTACACAAATTTTTGTACCTATATTTATTTGATCTCCAACCTTAACAAATGGATCCTTTTCTGGATTAGGTTTACGGTAAAAAGTACCAATCATAGGAGATCTTATAGTGATGAATTGATTATTTTGATCATTCTTTTCCAATTTTGATTGATAAACCTTATCAGTAAGATCCGAAATAGGTGTATCTACTTTTCTTTTTTTAGATAAAACTGAATTCAATAATTCATTATTATTTTTAATATGAATTTTAGTATCTCCTATTTTAATGATTATTTCACGAATATCAGATTTAGAAATTAATTGAATTAATGATTTAATTTCTTTAAAATCCATAAAAATTCATTTATGGGTTATTTTTCTCCAATACTATTTTACCTCTATAATAAAGTCTTCCTTCGTGCCAGTGAGCATGATGATATAAATGTTTTTTATTTGTTAAAGAGCATTTAACTAATAAGGGGGCCTTTATTTTCAAATGAGTTCTTCTTTTATTTTTTCTTGATTTAGATTGTCTTCTTTTAGGATGTGCCATGATAATCTTTTATTTATCACTAATTTAAATTATTAAATGTTATATAATAAAAATAATTTTTTTTATCTTTAATTTATTAGAATTAAAATTTTTTTTGATCATTGTTTATGTATCATAACCAATTAACTAAACGTAATGAAGATTATTCAAAGTGGTATAATGAGATTATCATGAGATCCGGTTTAGCTGAACATTCAGGAGTTCGTGGTTTTATGATTATAAAACCATATGGTTTCTCTATATGGGAAAAAATCAAAAAAATATTAGATAAAATGTTCAAAAAAACGGGACATGAAAATGTTTATTTTCCTTTGCTTATTCCAAAATCTTCTTTTTCAAAACAAAAAGAACATATCTCTAATTTTTCTAAAGGTTGCGCAGTAGTAACCCATTATAAATTGAAAAAAGATAAATATAAAAAAGAATTATCGGTAGACCCAACATCTAAACTCCAAGAAGAATTAATAATTAGACCTACTTCAGAAAGTATCATATGGAAAACATACAAAAAATGGATTCATTCGTACAGAGATCTTCCCCTACTTTTCAATCAATGGGGAAACGCTATTAGATGGGAAATGAGAACCCGTTTGTTTTTAAGAACATCTGAATTTTTATGGCAAGAAGGTCACACAGCTCATTCTAATAAAAAAGAAGCAATAGAAGAAACTAAAAAAATATTAGATATTTATACGAAATTTTCTGAAAAATTCATGGCTATTCCAGTCATACAAGGCATAAAACCTTATATGGATAAATTTTCTGGATCTGAAAAAACATTTTGTATTGAAGCTCTAATGCAAGACGGAAAATCTTTACAAATTGGTACTTCACATTTTCTTGGACAAAATTTTTCGAAAGCTTTTGATGTAAAATTTACAAATGAAAAAGGAATAGAGGAATACGTATGGTCTACATCTTGGGGGGTTTCTACTAGATTGATAGGAGGATTGATAATGCTACATTCAGATGATAACGGTTTAATTATACCTCCAATGATATCCCCTATACAGATAGTTATTATACCAATTTATAAAACAAAACAAGAATTAAATCATATCCATGAAATAGCTGAAAATATTAAAAAAAACCTGGAAAATAAAAAAATAAGTGTTAAATACGATAAAAGAGAAATTTTTACTCCTGGATGGAAATTTCATGAATATGAAATGAAAGGAATTCCCATTAGGATTAGCATAGGACCGAATGAAATGAAAAAAAATAAGGTAGAGATATTCAGAAGAGATACTTCTGAAAAAGTATGGATTTCTTATAATGAAATAATTCCTTTTTCAAAAAATCTTCTTGAAAAAATACAAAAAAATATCTATCAAAAAGCTTTAAATAGAACAAAAAAATTAACGATTATATCCGATTGTTATGATGATTTTAAGAAAATTATAAAAGAAAAAGGGGGTTTTATTCTAGCTCATTGGGATGGAACACATCATACGGTAAAAAAAATACAGGAAGAAACAGATGCTACAATACGTTGTATACCGATTGATCATAAAAAAGAAATTGGAAAATGTATTTATTCTGGAAATCCATCTTTTCGAAGAGTTATTTTCGCTAAATCTTATTAAAATTTTTTAATTTTCCTTTAAAATCATTGACAGAAGAGTATTTTTTTTTCTTTAATAAATTAAAAAACTCTTGATTTAGTCTATCAAAAACGGATATTCCTTCATTCATGAATTTTGTTCCAACTTGAACAGCGGAAGCTCCACACAAAATATGTTCAAATACATCTTTACCAGAAGAAATCCCTCCACATCCTATTATAGGAATATCTTTACGCAAGTAAGTATAAAATTTACGAATATTAGCAAGTGAAAAAGGCTTAATCATTTTTCCTCCTATCCCTCCAAAACCTTGGTTGGGTTTAATCACAACAGTTTCTTTATGAATATCGATGACTATTCCATTCGGTAAACTGTTAATACAAGTAACAAAAAAAAGAGGATATTTATTTAGTATACTAGCCATCTTTCTAAAATGAGAATCTTCAAAAAAAGGAGGTAATTTAATTCCTAAAGGTTTTTTATATATATGAAATATCTTATCTAGATAATCAGAAATTTTATGAAAATCGTAACAAAGTATATTTTCTCCAATATTTGGACAAGATAAATTTAATTCAATAGCACTTAATTTTGAAGAAAAACTAGATTTTTGGAGAATAAGATAATTTTCTTCTAAAGAAAGTCCTGATATAGACAAAAATAAAGGTTTGTCTGTATTTGATTTTTCCAAAAAATTTAAATAAAAATCTATTCCAAGATTAGGTAATCCCATAGAGTTAATACTTCCTGTTTTCCATTCAAAATATCGTGGCTCTAAATTTCCTACTCTCGATTTTATCGTACAACTTTTTGTTACAATACCACCAGAAGAACTTTTCATAAGATTTTTTAATTCACTTTTTGTCTGACATAGAACTCCTGAAGCGTTCATAATACAAGAAGATAGTTGTATTCCTTTAATATTAGAAGATATATCTATTTCTTTCATACATAAAAAAAAAGAATAAATAGAATAGAAAATATTCTAACAATATACGAAATATAACAGGATAAAATTTTTAACTTTACTGAAAAAGGTTTTATTCTATGGAAAATAAAGAACAATTTTTTTTTCAGATTTATCATCTTGGAATTATCAAGTTTGGTCATTTTACACTAAAGAGTGGAATAAAATCTCCAATATATATAGATTTTCGTCCAATAGCTTCTAGACCTGATTTATTAATTAAACTTTCTGATTTACTTCTTCGTGAAATACCTTCTCATACGTTCGAACTTATTTGTGGGGTCCCTTATGCTGCTTTACCTATTGCTACCGCATTATCTTTAAGGTCAAATATTCCTTTAATTATTAAAAGAAAAGAAAATAAAGGATATGGAACAAAACGAATGATAGAAGGAATTTATCAAAAAGGACAAAATTGTCTTCTTATAGAAGATGTCATAACAAGTGGAGATAGTTTATTAAATACCGTAATAGATCTTGAAAAAGAAGGTTTGGTTATTGAAAATATTTTATCTATTCTAGATCGAGAACAAGGTGGAATAGAAAACATCAAAAAAAGAGGTTTTCATATAAAAACTCTATTTCGTATAGGAGAAGTTTTAAATTTGTTAGAAAAAAAAAATCTTTTAAAAAAAAAAGAAATACATATTACTCAATTTTTCTTCAAAAAAAAAAATATAAAATTTCTTCAAAAGGAACGAATTTCTTATGAAGAAAAAAAAGAAAAAATATCTAATCCTATAGGAAAAAAACTTTTGGATATAACTTTAAAAAAAAAAACAAACTTAATAGTTTCAGCAGATTTAATTTACTCAGATAAAATTTTAGAATTGGTGAATTTAATAGGAGATTTAATTTGTGTATTAAAATTACATGTAGATATTATTAGTGATTTTTCTTTTTCATTCATTAAATCTCTTAAAAAAATTTCTATAGAAAAAAAGTTTTTATTGTTTGAAGATAGAAAATTATGTGATGTTGGACCTACTAATTATCTACAATTACATCATGGAATACATAAAATTTTTTCTTGGGCAGATTTATTAACAGTTCATGTACTTGCAGGAAGCGATAGTATAAAAAATTTATACACTTCTAATAATATGGGATTGATTACTGTTTCCGAAATGTCTTCTTTTGGAAGATTGTCTGATGATAGCTATATTAGAAAAGCTTTAAATATTTCTTTAAATAATCCAAAAGTTATTGGAACTGTAGCACAAAGAAAAGTAGATAACAGATTATTGTTGTTTACACCTGGAGTTCACTTTTCTCAATCAAAAAATCATTGTAGTAATGGAAATATATATATCCATCCTAATCAAGCTTTTAAAAAAAATAAAAGTGATTTTATTATTGTAGGAAAAGCAATTTATCAATCAAAAAATCCAAAGAAAATTGCAGAAAAATATAGAGAAGTAGGATGGAAGGCTTATAAAAATTCACTAGAGAAAAAGTTTTTTTAAAAAAAATTAATGATACTGATTATATTTTTGTTTAATTTGTGGTATCTAGTATTCTAGATAGATATTGGAATAATAGTAAAAATTAAAAAAAAACTACAGAAACTTAAAAGTTTTTTGAATACATTTTGTATATGGAATGGTTAAATTCGTTGATAAGTTGTTTTATGATTCTTTTTAGCATTATAGATATCCTAGGGAATGCTCCTATCATTATGGGTTTTAAATCTAGAGGAAATATTATAGAAACAAAGAAAGTTACAGTGACTTCTCTTATTATATTTTTGTCTTTTTTGTTTTTGGGACAACCTATTCTAAAAATTATTGGTGTAGATGTGAATTCTTTTTCTGTGGCAGGATCTATCGTATTGTTTTTAATTGGATTAGAAATGATTTTAGGAATAGATATTCATCAAGTAAGCAAAGATGCTCAAACTTCTATTGTTCCAATTGCTTTTCCACTTATAGCAGGTCCGGGTTCTTTAACTACTTTAATTTCCTTAAAAACTACTTATGACGTAAATATTATTATCATTTCACTCATTCTAAATATGATAGTTGTTTATTTTGTTATAGATAAATGTGATTTTATAGCCAATAAAATTGGTAAAAATGGTTTAGATATCCTAAAAAAAATATTTGGAATTGTTTTACTTTCTTTTGCAGTCAAGATTTTTGGGGCTAATGCTCCTCAATTATTTCAAAACAGTAAAGATTTTTGGAGCTAATTAGGAAAGATTTTTTGAATTTTAAATTCAATTAAAAAGAAAAATTTTTACTTTTTTTTTTCCCTATTTTACAAAATATATTCTTAACAATCGAATTAATATTTTTGAACTTTGGTAGAAAAGGACTTTGATAAATAAATACGATATGATAATAAAATTTATATTTTTTTAACAGATCTTTATTTAGAAAGAAAGAAGCTTTTAACAAACGTTTTATTCTATTTCTATCTACTGCTTTTTTAAATTTTTTTTTTATTAAAATACCAATAAAATTCGTCCATTTTTTATCTTTTTTTTCATTTGGATACAAAAAGAAAAAAATGGATATAGGAAAAAAGACAAACAACTTACCATTTTTAATGGTATTAAAAATAATATTACTTTTTTTTGATGGAAATCCCATTTTATAAATTTTATTTTTTCATAAATTCTTCTAATTTAGAAACCATACCTATGGGGCCACAAATAAATGGAGTTCTTTGATGTAATTTATAAGGTTTTATATCTAAAATTCTTTTTTTTCCATCAGAAGCCTTTCCTCCCGCTTGTTCTGTTAAAAAAGCTATAGGATTACATTCATAAAGTAACCTCAATTTTCCTTCTGGAGAAAGAGCCGTTTTAGGATAAATATAAATACCTCCTTGAATTACATTTCTATGAAAGTCTCCTACTAGAGAACCAATATATCGTGCTGTATAAGGACGGTCTCCTTTTTCTTCTTGGCAATAATTTATAAATTTTTTTATTCCTTCTGGAAATCTTGCATAATTTCCATCATTTATAGAATACATTTTTTCTATGTTTGGAAATTGAATATTAGGATGAGATAAATAAAATGTACCAACAGAAGGATCCAAAGTAAAACCATGAACTCCATTACCTGTAGTATAAACCAATATAGTAGACGATCCATAAATAATATATCCAGCAATAATTTGTTTATTTCCCATTTGTAAAAAATCTTCTAATCCTAAACTTAAATTATTAGAACTTTTTCTGATATAAACAGAAAAAATAGATCCAATAGAGACATTTACATCTATATTAGAAGATCCATCTAATGGATCTATTAAAACAATATATTGATTTAGAATAGCTTTTTTTTGATCTCCTTTGATAACTATAAAATCTTTGCTTTCTTCCGATGCTATTCCACAAACAACATTTCTACTTTTAAATGATTCAATAAAAACCCTATGTGCAAAATCATCTAATTTTTGTTGATTTTCTCCTTGTATATTAGTAATTCCAGAACTTCCGATTTTTTCAGTTAATCCAGCTTTATTTACCTCTTTATTTATTGCTTTAGCTGCCAGTTTTATGGAGCTAAACAAACGTAATAATGCTTCTGTAGAAAAAGAAAAATTATCTCTATTTTCTATAATAAATTCTCCTAAAGTGTACATAATTAGGAAATAGTGTCAATAAAAATTTTTTATAAAATCTTGTAAACAAAAATAAAGAATAAATAATTCAATAATTAGAAAAAATTAATATGATTCTATGAAATAGATTTTGATTTTTAGGAAAAAAGTTATAAATTTTTTCAAAAAAGTTAGAATTTTTATCCATTCTTTACAAAGAATTCATGAGAATTATTCAATTATCATTTATATTACTATGGCGTATATGGTTTTTTCTGATTAATTTATTCTTAGTTCCATTATTGGCAGGTGCTTCTATTCCATTTCTTTTTAAAGATAAATATTATCATATTGCTTATTGGTTTCATAGAACATGGGCTAAAAGTAATCTTTTTCTCATGGGGTTTTGGTATGTGTTAGAAAAAGATAAAGAAAAATTAGATAAAAATAAACAATATATAATTATTAGTAATCATAGTTCTATTATGGATATCATGTTGATATATTCTTTAATGAGAAAAAACCCTTTAGTATTTGTTGGAAAAGCGGAGTTAGCTAAACTTCCTTTTTTTGGCTTTGTTTATAAAAAAAGCAACATTCTTATAAATAGAGATAATTTATCTAGTTGTATACGAGTATTCAAACAAATACAAAAAGAAGTAGATTCAGGAAAAAGTGTATGTATCTTTCCAGAAGGAGGAGTACCTAAACCTTCTATTTTTTTGGATGATTTTAAAAGCGGAGCATTTTCTATTGCTATTCTGAAAAAAATACCTATTGTTCCATTTACCATAGCAGATATAAAAACGAAATTTCCTAGTTTTTTTATTCTAAAAGGAAGACCAGGAAAAATACGAATTAAGCAACATCACTCTATTTCAACAAATAATTTATCCTTAAGAGATAAGAATTTTTTGAAAAAAAAATGTTTCAATTTAATTAAATTTCAATTAGAAAAATTTGAACGTGAAAAAATAAAGAATTAAGATATTATTTTGAGAAAACAAATTCATATTTATACAGATGGTTCTTCAAAAGGAAATCCAGGTCCTGGAGGGTATGCTATTTTTATAGAAATAGTAGGGACTACTTATAGAAGAATACTTTCCGAAGGTTTTCGATTTACGACAAATAATCGGATGGAACTATTATCTGTTATTGTTGGATTAGAAATCATTGCAAAAAAGAAACAAAATATTGTTGTATTTACTGATTCTAAATACGTGGTAAATACCATTCAAAAAGATTGGATTACAAAATGGAAAAGAAATAATTTTCACAGAATAAAAAACGTAGATTTATGGATTCGTTTTTTAAATATCTTTCATCAGCATTTTATTTTATTCCAATGGATAAAAGGTCATCACATGAATTATATTAATGACTATTGTGATAGATTATCAGTAAAAGCCTCTAAAAAAAAACATTTAAAAATAGATTCTATTTATGAAAAAAATAATCAGGTATAATAATATTTTCTTTGTCTAATTATTTCATATATAATTATAGACATAGCATTGCTAACATTAAGAGAATCTACATTTCCAAACATAGGAATAGTTATTATTTCATGAGCTATATGAAACCATATAGGAGATACCCCTTTATCTTCTGATCCTAAAACTATCGCTAAATGTGTAGGAAATTTAGTTTTATATAATAAAACGGATTTTTCCTTATGAAGATCTGTTCCTGTAACTATAATTTTTATATCATTTTCTTGTAACCAAGAAATAATGGATTTTTTTTGATCAAAAATAATTTTAGTGTTGAAAACACTTCCTAAACTACATCTAATTACATTAGGATTAAAAATATATGTTCTAATGTTACATAACATTACAAAATGAATACCTGTTGCATTAGCTGTCCTTAATATTCCACCCAAATTTCCAGGTTTTTCTATTCCATCTAATATTAAAATAAGAGAATTTTTAGGTTTTTTTATATTTTTTAATTTTTCAAAAAAAGAATCATTTCGTTTAAATAATGTTATAATTCCTCCTGTTTTTTCCCTATACGCTATTCTTTTAAAATCTTTTTGACTTATATAAAAAATAAGATGATGAAAAAATTCGATAAAATTATACTTCTGAAATATTTTTTTACATAGAAAAATTTTTATAGGAGAAAACCCCCCTTTTATAGCCATTTCAAATTCTTTGAATCCTTCTACAAAAAAAATTTTTCTATTATTTTTTTTATAAATTTTTATTAAATTCCTAATTTTCAGATTATGTATTATGTTATTCATGTCCATGAATGAATATATTTTATTATGAATTATGATAAAAATTATATGAATTTAGCCATTAAATGGTCAAAATTATCTTTTTGTAAGAAAAAAAAAGTAGGCGCTATTATAGTCAAAAATAATAAAATCCTATCAAATGGATATAATGGGACTCCAAATGGTTTTGATAATATATGTGAAGATAAAAATGGAAAAACAAAATGGTATGTTATCCATGCAGAAGCTAAGGCAATTTTAAAAATTGCTGCATCTTCACAATCTTGTGAGGGGGCTTTTTTATACATAACAAATGTACCATGTAAAGAATGTAGTAAATTAATTTTTTTATCAAAAATTAAGAGAGTTGTATATTTACAAAATAAGAAAGATTCAATTCAAAAAGAAGGATTGATCTTTTTAAAAAGATTCAAAATAATCGTAGAAGAATTTTCTGGTTTATAACAAACAACCCAGATGGCGGAATTGGTATACGCGTTGGACTCAAAATCCAATGATTTTATTACATCATGCGGGTTCGAATCCCGCTCTGGGTATTAAAAAAATTAAAATAAAAAATATCTTTGAGAAAGAGGTAAATTTACAGATGGGTTAGATGTTATTTTTTTTCCATTTATATAAACGTTATAAGTTTTTGGATCTACTTCTAAATTCGGAATTTCATTATTTAATATCATATCATTTTTAGATAAAGAACGACATCCTTTTACTATTTTTATTTTCTTTTTTATTTCATTTTCTTCTATAAATCCGTTGTTGATAGCATGAAATGAAATAAAAATACTACTCAATTTTGGTTCGAAATAACCGAACATTTTCCGATACATAAATGGTTGAGGAGTAGGTATAGTAGCATTTGGATCTCCCATACTTGCATAAACTATCATTCCACTTTTTAAAACTAATTCAGGTTTTACACCAAAGAAAGAGGGTTTCCATAAAACTATATCAGCCATTTTTCCACAAGATATAGATCCAACATATTCGGATATACCATGAGTAATAGAAGGATTGATTGTATATTTAGATATATATCTTTTCACTCTAAAATTATCATTTTTATGATACATATCTTCTTTTGACAAAAAACCTCTTTCTTTTTTCATTTTATCAGCTGTTTGCCATGTCCTTTTAACTATTTCACCTATTCTACCCATAGCTTGAGAATCTGAACTAGTCATGCTAATAGCTCCTATATCATGTAAAAAACCTTCTGCACTAATTGTTTCAGATCTAATTCTTGATTTAGCAAAAGCAATATCTTCTGGAATATTTGAATCAAGATGATGACATATCATTAACATATCTAAATGTTCATCAATTGTATTACAAGTATAAGGCATAGTAGGACTTGTAGATGATGGTAAAATATTTGGATGAGATATGACTTTTAATAAATCTGGAGAATGACCTCCTCCTGCTCCTTCTGTATGATAAGTATGAATAGTTCTATTTTTAAAAGCCTCTAAAGTATCTTCTACATAACCAGATTCATTCAAGGAATCCGTATGTATATTTACTTGTATATCAAGTTTTTCTGATACATTTAAACATTGATCTATCACATATGGTGTACTCCCCCAATCCTCATGAATTTTTAAACCACCTGCACCAGCATAAATTTGTTCTATTAAAGCTTCAGGACGTGAACTATTCCCACTAGCAAGAAAAAGGAAATTTATGGGAATATGATCTGTACTTTTTAACATTCTTTGAATGTTCCAAACTCCAGAAGTACAATTAGTAGCTATGCTTCCTGTAGCAGGACCAGATCCCCCACCTATAATAGTTGTCGTTCCATTTTCTAGAGCAACATCAAATAATTGAGGACAGATATAATGAACATGACTATCAACACTACCAGCTGTCACAATCATATTTTCTGAAGAAATTACCTCTGTTCCAGATCCTATATACATATTCTTACTAACTCCATCCATAAAGTATGGATTACCAGCTTTTCCTATACCAACAATAACTCCATTTTTTATTCCAATATCTCCTTTAATAATCCCCCAATAATCAATAATAATGGCATTAGTTAAAACTAAATCTAAAATTCCCTCTTCTCTAGTAGCAAAAGGATGTTGCCCCATTCCATCTCTAATTACCTTTCCTCCTCCAAAAACACATTCATCTCCATAAATTGTATAATCTTTTTCTATTTCAATCCACAGAGATGTATCTCCTAAACGAATCTTATCTCCTTTAGTAGGACCATACATTCTTGCATAAGATTCTCTATCTAATTTTTTCATATTTTTTCGTTTTCTTTTCCAGAAAAACCATAAATTTTCTGACTACCTCCTATTTGAACTAAACCAACTTTTTTTATTTCTCCTGGTTCAAACCGAATAGACATTCCTGCAGGAATGTCTAATCGGTATCCCTTAGTTCCAGTTCTATCAAAGTGAAGTGAAGCGTTTGTTTCATAAAAATGAAAATGAGATCCTATTTGGATAGGGCGATTGCCTATATTAGAAACCATTCTTTCTATACGAGGTCTTCCATGTAATAAAACAATATCTTCTTTAAGAAGATTATATTGTCCTGGAATCATATTTGAATTTTTTTTATATTTTTTAATAGGATTATGTATGGTTACTAATTTAGTTCCATCAGGAAAAGTGGCTTCAATTTGAACATTATGAAGCATTTCATGCACTCCATCCATAACTTGGTCATAGTGTAGAATATTTCTTGCTTCAAGCATAAGTTCTTTGACTTTTTTTCCATCTCTTGCTCCTTCCATCACATAATGAGTAATTATTGCTACAGATTCAGGATAATTTAGTTTCAATCCTCTTTTTAAACGTTTTTTTGCTAATTCTCCAGCCATGTAAAGAAGAATTTTTTCCTTTTCATAAGAAGTTAAATGCATATGATTTTTTTTTAGTAAAGTAAAAAAACAACTAGTTTTTATCCAATTTATAGAAATAAATTAACATCATAATATATTTTATATAACGTTCCTAAAATATAAAAAAATTATATTTTTTCGTTAACCTTGAAACAAAAAAACACTTCTCTGTAAATTATTATTATTTTTGTTGTCATCTTAATTGAACATAGGGAGATTGTTTTATTAAAATTAAATTAATAAAAAAAAATGCAAGTTTTAAAATTTGGTGGAAGTTCTGTTGCTCATTCTGATTCTATAAAAAGTATTTGTTCTCTATTGGAGAAAAAACCGAAAGGAAGATATGCTATTGTTGTTTCTGCTTTAGGAAAAATAACCGATCAGTTAATAAAATGTGGAAAATTAGCTTCTGAAAGAAAAAATCTTTATAAAGATATTCTAGAAAAAATAAAAATTCGTCATTTTAATATTATAAATAATTTATTTCCAATTACTTATCAAAGTAATTTAATTAGTTGGTTTAAAAAAAATATAAAGGAATTGGAGTGTTTATGTGATGGTATTTTTCAAGTAGAAGAACTTTCAAAACGTTCTTTAGATAAAATTATGAGTTTTGGAGAACTGAGTTCTTCTTTTCTCATTTCGGAAAAACTTAAACAGATTGGATTAAATGCTATTTGTAAAGATAGTAGAGAACTTATTATAACAGATTCTAAATTCGGATGTGCACAAGTAGATTTTATAACAAGTAATCACAATATTGTTCAATTTTTTATGAAAAAAACATCAGAATATGTTGTTTTACCCGGTTTTATAGGTTCTACGTTAGAAAATGAAACAACGACTCTTGGAAGAGGAGGTTCTGATTATACAGCTTCTATTTTAGCTTCTGCTATATCCGCTAGTTTACTTGAAATATGGACAGATGTAAGTGGAATGATGACTGCAAATCCAAAAATAGTGAATCATGCTTTTCCTATAAAAGAAATTTCTTATGAAGAAGCTATGGAATTATCTCACTTTGGAGCAAAAGTAATTTATCCTCCTACAATACAACCAGCTATGAAGAAAAATATTCCTATCAAAATAAAAAATACTTTTTCTCCTTTAGATCCAGGAACCTTAATTTATATGAGTAAAAGAACGAATATAAGTCAACCAGTTACCGGTATTTCTGGAATTAAAGATTTAGCTTTATTAACTCTTGAAGGAAGTGGAATGATTGGAATTCCTGGTTATTCTAAACGTTTATTTGAAGCTTTATCACGTGAAAAAATAAATGTTATTTTTATTACCCAAAGTTCATCAGAACATTCCATTACAACTGGAATTCATGAAATGGATGTTATCAAAGCTAAAATAGTGATAGATAGTGAATTTTTTAAAGAAATACACAAAAAAAGGATTGATCCCTTAAGAATTGAAAAAGATTTATGTATCATAGCCGTTGTAGGGGATAATATGAAAAATCTTCATGGAACAAGTGGAAAAATGTTTTCTTCCTTAGGAAGAAATAGTATTAATGTTAGAGCTATTGCACAAGGATCTACTGAGAAAAATATATCTGCTGTTATTAAGAAATCTGATTTTAAAAAAGCTTTAAATACTTTACATGAATCCTTTTTTGAAAGACCTCCAAAACAAATAAATCTTTTTATTTGTGGAGTAGGTAAAGTAGGAAGTAAATTACTTGAACAGATATATCAGCAAAGAAATTATTTGTTTAATGAACTTAAACTTCAAGTCAGAGTAATTGGATTAGCTAATAGTAAAAAAATGAACTTCGAAAATAGTGGTATTAATTTACTTCAATGGAAAAAAGATCTTCATAAAAATGGTTGTCAGATGAATATTTATTCTTTTATGGAAAGAGTATGGAATTTTAATTTAAGAAATAGTTTATTTGTAGATAATACAGCAAGTGAAGAAATGGCGATGACCTATGAAAAATTTTTACAAAATGGAATAGGAGTTATTACTTGTAACAAAATAGCTTGTTCTTCTGATTATGAACATTATAAAAAATTAAAAATACTGTCTAGACATTTTAAAGCTCCATTCTTATTTGAAACGAATGTAGGTGCAAGTCTTCCGGTCATTAGTACTCTTAATGATCTAATCAATAGCGGAGATAAAATTAATAAGATAGAAGCAGTATTATCTGGAAGTTTGAATTTTATTTTTAATCATTTTATAGGAAAAAAATCCTTTTTAGAAATTGTACAAGAAGCTCAAAATAAAGGGTTTACTGAACCAGACCCTCGTATTGATCTTAGTGGATTAGACGTCATGCGTAAAATACTTATTTTAGCAAGAGAATGTGGTTCTCCATTAGAAATAAGTGATATACGTCACAAATCTTTTCTTCCTGAAAGTTGTTCAACCGTTCTATCACTTAAAGATTTTTATCAAAAGTTACATCAATATAAAGATTATTTCTTTAACCTAAGAAAAAAAGCAGAAAAAGAAAAAAAACGTCTTAGATTTATTGCTCGTTATGAAAAAGGAATAGCTACTGTAGGATTAGAATCGGTAAAAAAAAGTCATCCTTTTTATCAACTAGAAGGTAAAGATAATATGGTTTTATATAATACCTACCGTTATCTTGAACAACCTTTGATTATAAAGGGAGCAGGAGCTGGAGCAGAAGTTACAGCTTCTGGAGTTTTTTCAGATATTATTAAGGCTACTAGGACGAAATAAGAATCATAAAAAAATGGATTAACAAAAAAACCAAAAACTGTTTCTAAATATATACTTTAAATTTAAACAGCTACATCTCCCTTAATATGTGGATATGGATTATAATTGATTAGTTGAAAATCTTCAAAAGAAAAGTTAAAAATGTTCTTAATTGAAGAATTTAAAAGTAGAATAGGTAATGGTCTAGGTTTTCTTTTTATTTGAATTTTAACTTGTCTAATATGATTTTTATATATATGAGCATCACCTATAACATGAATTAATTCTTTTGCTTTTAGATGGAGTATTTGAGAAATCATCATAAGCAATAAAGCATAAGAAGCGATATTAAAAGGTAATCCTATAAAAATATCTGCACTTCTTTGGTATAGTTGTAAAGATAAATTATTATCACAGATATAAAATTGAAAAAGTAAATGACAGGGGGGTAATCTCATTTCTTGAATCATTCCTACATTCCAAGAAGAAACAATTAAACGCCGTGAATGAGGATTCAATTTTATTTCTTTTATCAAATTAGTTATTTGATCTATAAATTCTCCATTATAAGTAGGCCATTTTCTCCATTGAAACCCATATATTGGACCAAGATCCCCTTTATCATTTGCCCAATTATTCCAAATATCTACTTTATTATTTTTTAAATATTGGACATTCGTATATCCTTTCAAAAACCATAATAATTCATAAATAATAGAACGTATGTTTAATTTTTTAGTGGTTAAAAGAGGATATCCATTTCTTAAATCAAATCTCATTTGATATCCAAACAAACTTTTAGTTCCTATTCCAGTACGGTCCATTTTATTTATTCCATTTTTTAATACATTTTTTAATAAATTTAAATATTGTTTCATATATTATTTAACTAAATTTTTTTCTTTTTTTAAAGAGTATTTTTGTATATATAAAAAAATATAATTATGAATCAAAAGGTTCTCTTCTTTTCTACAAGAAGTGGTTTAAGATTATCAAAAAATATAGCTTTTCATTATGGAAAAATTCTAGGAAAAATTCGTTTTTTGGAATTTAATGATGGAGAATATTCTCCATGTTTTGAACAATCTGTTCGTGGATCACGAGTATTTTTAATTGGATCTACTACTCCTCCAGTGGATAATTTAATGGAATTACTTTTAATGTGTGATGCTGCACGTAGAGCTTCCGCTCATAACATTACACTTGTAATTCCTTATTTTGGATGGGCAAGACAAGATCATAAGGATAAGCCTAGAACGCCTATAGCTGCTAAACTTATAGCAAATCTAATGGTAGCGTCTGGTGCTAATCGATTAATGACAATGGACTTACATGCAGATCAAATTCAGGGGTTTTTTGATATCCCTGTAGATCATTTATATGCTTCTAGAATTTTTATTGATTATATTAAAAAATTGAATATAGATCAACTAACTATTGCCTCCCCAGATATGGGAGGAGCAAAAAGAGCTAGAAGTTATGCTGGTTATTTAAGAACAGATGTTGTCATATGTTATAAAGAAAGGAAAAAGGCTAATGAGATAGAATTTATGAATTTAATAGGAAATGTTAAAAATAAAAATATAATACTTATAGATGATATGGTTGATACAGCAGGTACTTTAACAGAAGCGGCTTTTCTTATCAGTAAAAAGGGAGCAAAAAGTGTACGAGCTATAGCCACTCATGCAGTATTATCAGGAGACTCATATGAAAAAATAAAAAAATCACCTCTTGAAGAATTAGTGGTAACGGATACTATTTCCATAAAAAAAAGTAATGAAAAAATAAAAGTATTGTCTTGTTCTTCTCTTTTTGCAGAAGTAATGAAATCTATTCATAATGACGAATCTATTAGCAAAAAATTTATAATTTAATTATCATGAAATATGTCAATATAAACGGAAAAAAAAGAAATATAGGAAAAAAATATCTAAAATCAATTAGACTTTCAGGAAAAGTTCCTTGTATTTTATATGGAAAAAATATGAATATACCTTTTTCTGTTTCTTTAGAAAGTTTTAAAGAATTTATATATACAAATGAAGTATATTGGGTTATTCTTCAAATAGAAGGAGAGAAAGAAAGTATAAAAAGCATTAAAAAAGAAATACAATTTGATCCTATTAATGAAAAAATTATACATGCAGACTTTTTTGAAGTAAAAGAAAATAAATCTATTACGTTAGATATACCTATCAAAACTTATGGAAGACCTATTGGTGTTTCTAAAGGAGGTATATATTCTTCTCCAATTAGAAAACTAAAAATAAATGCACTTCCATCTTTTTTTCCTGAATACATAAAATTAAATATCCAATTTTTGGATATAGGAGATAAAATAACAGTAAAAGATTTACTTGGAGAAGTAAAGGATTATAAAATTTTACATCCTACTAATACTCTTCTGGCAAAAGTTAAAAACTCTCGTCTATCATCAACAACTTCTACTGAAATAACTGACAATGATACTCGTTCTTTAAAAGAAGAAAATAAAGAAGAAAAAAAAGAGACAAAAAAAAAATAAAAAATTTCTTAAAAAAAAAGAAATCATATGAATGATCGTTTTTTTATGAAAATAGCTATTGAAGAGGCTTTAATTGCTTTTCATAATGATGAAGTTCCTATAGGAGCAGCAATAACATATGGAAATAAAGTTATAGCTAGAGCTCATAATTTAACGGAGACTCTAAATAATATAACCGCACATGCAGAAATGTTAGTACTCAATTTAGCATCTGATTATATGGGTAAAAAATATATCCAAGAATGTACTTTATATGTGACTATGGAACCATGTGTTATGTGTGCTGGAGCCTTATTTTTTTCTCAAATAGGAAGAGTTGTATGTGGTACTCTTTCTTATAAAAGAGGTTTTTTATGTAAAGGAATTGGGTTACATCCAAAAACGAAATTTCTATCTGGAATCATGAAAAATCAATGTAAAAATCTTCTAAAAGAATTTTTTTCTTTTAAGAGAGTTTTTAAATTTTAAAGAAGAATTTTTTTCTTTTTTATAATATTCAGAATTATAGGTAAAGTTGTTATAGAAATAATAATTAAAATTATCCACTCCAAATGATTTTTCAATTCTGGAAATCTTTTATCTAAATAATGTCCAGACAACATTAGAGAAAATGTCCAAGCTAGGGCTCCTATTATATTATAAATCATAAATTTTTTAAAATCAACACGAATAGCTCCTGCTACTATGGGAGCAAAAGTTCTTAACATTGGAAGAAAACGACTCATGATTAATGCAGTCGTTTTATATTTTTGATAAAATAATTTTGCTATAATAAGATGTTTCTTTTTAAAGAAAAAAGAATCCTTTTTTTTATATAAAAGTTTTCCAGATTTATATCCTAACCAATATCCTTGTATATTTCCGAGTATAGCAACAGAAGCTACAATTAAAATAATAACTATCAGAGGGACATTATAAAAATTTTTGCATAAATCTTTACCAAAGATACCAGCAGTAAATAACAAAGAATCTCCTGGTAAAAAAAAACCAATAAAAAAACCAGTTTCTGCAAAAATAATAGCTAAAAGAATAAATAAAGCTGTATTTCCAAAATGTAAAAAAATCCATCTAGGATTGAATAAATGCTGAAAAAAATCCCAAAAATATGACATTTAAGAAAAATGATTTCTTTTTTTCTTAAAATAAAAGAAAAATCTAAAACTAAAATTAGACATGACTATTTTTTTTTAATGAAACAATCTAAATATATTTTTTATATATGTTATATATTATAAATATTATTTATACAAACCATATTCTTATGGAATATATGTTCAAATTTATTAATATTTTAGGATGGATTCCAAATATATTCTTTATAGTAATATTTTTTATTTTTTTAATTTTTTTGTTATGCAAAATATTTTATTTTATTGATTAATTTATAGCTAATTTTGCATAAAAAAGGTGTATTATGTTTTTTTATGATGAAAAAAAGAAGAAAAAAAATAATATTTTTTTTAATGAAGAGGGATATAAAATATTGGAAAATTATTTACTACATAAAGTAGATTCTATAAAAAATACGTTTATTCTAGTAGATAAAAATACTTATCAGCATTGTCTCCCCTTACTCTTTTCTTATCTAAAAATATTAGAAATATCTAATATTATTAAAATAGAATCAGGAGAAAAAGAAAAAAATATTTATACATGTATTAAAATATGGAAAAATTTAGAAGAATTAAGAGCAAATAGAAATAGTTTAATTATTAATTTAGGAGGAGGAGTTATAACGGATATTGGTGGATTTGTAGCTTCTGTGTTTAAAAGAGGAATACGTTTTATCAATATACCTACTACTTTATTAGGGATGGTAGATGCTTCTGTAGGGAGTAAAACCGGTGTAAATTTAGAAAAGATAAAAAATGAAATTGGTTCTTTTCATTTTCCAGAAATATTGATTATTGATCATAACTTTTTAAGTACTCTTCCGGATAGGGAATTTATTTCAGGAAAATCTGAAATGTTGAAACATGGATTAATTTCAGATGAAAACTTTTGGGTTGATCTTAAAAAAGATTTATCCAATAAAAACGATAATAAATGGAAAAATTTTATTCATAAATCCATTCTGATCAAAAATAAAATTGTAGAAAAAGACCCTTTTGAAAAAGGATTAAGAAAAATTCTGAATTTTGGACATACTATCGGTCATGCTTTGGAAAGTTATTTTATGGATTTTAAGAATAAAAAACTATTACATGGTGTAGCAGTTGCTATGGGAATGGTGTATGAATCTTGGATTTCATACAAAATAAATGGTTTACCTATGAAACATTATGAGGAGATTAAATTTGTTCTTTCTAATTTGTATAACATTCATAAAATATCTTCTTTAGAATTAGAAGTAGAAAAAATATTGTCCATTATAGAACATGATAAAAAAAATGATAGGAATAAAATTAATTTTTCCTTACTAAGGAAAATAGGTATTTGTTCTTACAATTGTCATGTTCCTAATTTATTAATCAAAGACTGTTTTTCTAACATTTAAGATTAAAATATTTAATTTTTTTTCTTAATTCGTTAATATTCTTTATTTTAATAAGAATCTAAAAAAAAAAAAAAATGAAGGAAGGAGAGAAATTAATTCCTATTAATATTGAGGATGAAATGAAATCATCTTATATCGATTATTCTATGTCTGTTATAGTATCTAGAGCTCTTCCTGATATTAGAGATGGATTAAAACCTGTGCATAGAAGAGTTCTTTACGGAATGTACCAATTAGGAATTTTTTCTAATCAACCTTATAAAAAATCTGCACGTATTGTAGGAGAAGTTTTAGGTAAATATCATCCCCATGGAGATGTTTCTGTTTATGATACGATGGTTCGTATGTCTCAAGAATGGACATTTCGTTACCCATTAATAGATGGGCAAGGTAATTTTGGTTCATTAGATTCAGATCCACCTGCTGCTATGCGTTATACAGAGGTAAAAATGGAAAAAATATCTGAAGAAATGTTATTGGATATCAAAAAAAATACGGTAGATATGCAACTTAATTTTGATGATTCTATAGAAGAACCTACGGTTTTACCTACGAGAATTCCTAATCTTTTAATTAATGGATCATCAGGAATAGCCGTAGGAATGGCTACTAATATACCTCCTCATAATTTAAAAGAAACGATACAAGCTATTTTTTCTTATATCGATAACAATGACATATCTGTAGATAGTATCATGAAGCATTTAAAAGCTCCTGATTTTCCTACTGGAGGAGTCATTTATGGTTATGATGGAGTTAAAAAAGCCTTTCATACTGGTAGAGGACGTATTGTATTACGTGCGAAAATTCATTTTGAAGAAATTGAAGGAAGAGAATGTATTGTGGTAGATGAAATTCCTTATCAAGTAAATAAGGAAGAAATGATTACTAGAACTGTAGAATTAATGAAGGAAGGAAAAATAGATGGTCTTTATCAAATACGAGATGAATCCGATAGAAAAGGATTACGAGTAGTTTATATTCTTAAACAGAACACAAATCCTCATATATTATTAAATAATTTATTTAAACATACATCTTTACAAACTTATTTTAATGTAAATAACATAGCCTTGGTTCATGGAAAACCTGTTCAATTAAATATTAAGGAATTTATACAACATTTTGTTAACCATAGACAAGATGTGATTATTCGAAGAACAAAATATGAATTAAAAAAATATGAAGATCGTGTTCATATTTTAACAGGTTTTTTGACTATATTAAATCATATAGATAAAATGATTTTTTTAATACAAAAATCTAAAGATCAACGTGATGCTTGCAATAAATTAATAGATAAATTTCATTTATCTAAAAACCAATCTAAATCTATTTTAGATTTACGTTTGCAAAGTCTTACATCATTAGAACTTGATAAGCTGAAGAAAGAACATGAAGAGTTAATCAAAAAGATATCATCATTAAATGATGTATTAAGCCACTATTCTATTAGAATGATAATTATTAAAAAAGAACTTTTAGACATAAAAAATAAATATCAAGATAAACGTAGAACAGAAATAGATTATTTAGGAAATGAAGTTAATATAGAAGATCTTATCGAAAATGAACAAGTAGTACTTACTATTTCTCATGCTGGATATATCAAAAGAACTTCTTTATCAGAATACAAACGTCAAGGAAGAGGAGGTATTGGAAATAGAGGAGCTATTGCTAGAGAATATGATTTTTTTAAACATCTTTTAATTGCAACGAATCATCAATATTTGCTTTTTTTTACAGAAAAAGGTAAATGTTTTTGGTTAAGAGTTTATGAGATTCCAGAAGGTTCAAAAATGTCTAAAGGAAGAGCTATACAAAATATGATTCATCTACAGCAAGATGACAAAGTCAATGCATATATTTTAACAAATGATCTTAAGAACAAAAAATATGTAAAGAATCATTATGTGATGATGATCACTAAAAAAGGAATTATTAAAAAAACATCATTAGATAACTATTCACGTCCTAGAAAAGATGGAATAAATGCTATTGTGATTCGTAAGGGGGATTCTTTATTAGAAGCAATTTTAACACAAGGTAATAATTATGTTTTTCTTGCTGTAAAAAGTGGAAAAATAATTCGTTTTCCAGAAAAAAAAATTCGCATAACTGGAAGAAATTCTTCTGGAGTCATAGGAATTAATTTCAGAGGAAAAGAAGATTCCGTCATTGGAATGGTATCTACAGAAGAAAAAGGACATTTATTGGTTGTTTCGGAAAAAGGTTTTGGAAAAAGAACAAAAATAAAAAATTATCGTGTAACTAATCGTGGAGGTAAAGGAATCAAAACAATAAACATTACAAAAAAAACAGGAAGTTTAATTTCTATTAAACATGTAACCGATAAAGATGATCTTATGATTATTAAAAAATCAGGCATACTTATACGTATTTCTGTATCCGAAATAAGAGTTATGGGAAGAGATACTCAAGGTGTAAGATTAATTCATCTAAAAAAAAATGATTCTATTGCAGATGTAGCAAAAGTTAGTGTGAATTTTCATTCATAAAATATTTACACATTTATTTGATTTTTTTTTTGAAAAAAGATAGAGATTGTGTCAAATATAGAAGAAACTTTAAGTCCAAAAAAAATTCAAGATTTTGTTGGACAATATGATATTTTAGAAAATTTAAAAATTTTTATTCAAGCTGCTAAAAAAAGAAAAGAATCCTTAGATCATATTTTATTTCATGGACCTCCAGGATTGGGAAAAACAACGTTAGCTTATATTGTAGCTAATGAATTAGGAGTTAAAATATATGTAACTTCAGGATCTATTTTAGATAAACCGGGAGATTTAGCGGGTTTACTTATTCATCTAAAATTAAATGATGTTCTTTTTATTGACGAAATTCATCGATTATCACCTATAGTAGAAGAATATTTGTATTCTGCTATGGAACATTATAAAATAGATATTATCATAGATTCTGGATCTAACGCTAGAACTGTACAAATAGATTTATCACCTTTTACTTTAATAGGAGCAACAACAAGATCTGGTTTGTTGACAGCCCCTATGCGTTCTAGATTTGGAATTAATAATCGTTTAACCTTTTATAAAAAAGAATTATTAAAAAATATAATCAATCGAAGTGCAAAAATATTGAATATTCCAATAACAGAAGAAGCTTCTTCTGAAATTTCTAATCGAAGTAGAGGAACTCCACGTATAGCAAATTCTTTACTTCGTAGAGTTCGTGATTTTGCTCAAATAAAAGGAAATGGAACTATAGATTTACATATTTGTAATTTAGGATTAAAAGCTCTTAAAGTGGATCAATATGGATTAGATGAAATGGATAATAGAATTCTTACTTCTATCATTAATCATTTTAAAGGAGGGCCTGTTGGATTAAATACAATAGCAACAGCTGTCAGCGAAAATTCTGATACGATAGAAGAAGTTTATGAACCTTATCTTATTCAAGAAGGATATTTAATAAGGACACCTAGAGGTAGGAAAGCTACTTTATTAGCTTATCAACATTTAAAAAAAAATTTTGATAAGAAAAAGAAAGAGGAAAAATAATTTTTGTTTTTTTTTTTAGAAAAATTAACTTTGCCGATAATGTTAATATCTATCAAATTATTATAATAATGCCTTCAAATGTTATTGTTGGTCTCCAATGGGGTGACGAGGGAAAAGGAAAGATCACAGATTTATTTTCTAAAAATTCGGATTATGTTATTCGTTATCAAGGAGGAAATAATTCAGGTCATTCCATTCACATTAATAATCGTTATTTTACTCTTCACTTAATTCCTTCTGGAATTGTTTATTCTCATGTAAAATGTATTATAGGTCCCGGAATGGTAGTGGATCCTAAATATTTGATCCAAGAAATCAAAAATTTAGAATCCATAGGATTAAAAACATCTAAAATTTTTTTAGCAAAAAGAGCACATATAACTATGCCTTATCATCCTTTGTTAGATAAATATAAAGAAGATTCTTTAGGTGAAAAATCTATTGGAACTACACATCGTGGAATTGGACCTACTTATGAAGATAAAATAGCACGTATAGGTATCCGTTTACTAGACTTTTTGAATCTAAAAAATTTTTATAAAAAATTAAAAGATAATGTAGATTACAAAAATCTAATTATAACAAAAGTGTATAAAAAAGAACCTATTTCTTTTATGAAAATATATGATGAGTATATAGAATATGCTAAAATTCTGAAACCAAGAATTATTGATGCTGTTCTAGATATTCATAAAGCTTTTCATGAGGGAAAAAGAATTCTTTTTGAAGGGGCTCAAGCTATGTTATTAGATATAAACTATGGAACATATCCATATGTAACAACTTCTTCTACTTCCACAGGAGGAGTAAGTATAGGATCAGGGATACCACCTTCTTTTTTGATGAATTTTATAGGAGTAGCAAAAGCTTATTGTACACGTGTAGGATACGGTCCATTTCCTACAGAAATAAAAAATAAAAAAATAAATTATATAATACGTGAAAAAGGAAAAGAATATGGAACCACAACTAATAGACAAAGGAGATGTGGCTGGTTAGATTTAATAGCTTTAAAATATTCTTGTATAATTAATGGAATAAATTATTTAATTCTGACTAAATTAGATATATTAAGTCATTTAGATTCCATAAAAATTTGTATAGGATATCAAAAAAATGGGATAAATATTAAACATTTTCCAGCATATATAGAAAAAGAACTAAAAGCTAATTATATAGATATTCCTGGTTGGAAAAAAGACATATCCCACATTAAAGAATATGAAGAATTACCGAAAAATTGCAAAAAATACATTAACTTTATTGAAGGTTATCTAAATTTAGATATTATATTAATATCCATAGGATCTGAAAGAAACCAAAATATCATAAAAAATAAATCTTCTTTTTTGAAAATTTTTTCTTAAAAATATTCTAATTTAAAAAAATTTTTTTTGTGAAAGAATATAAGAACCCTTTTGTAGAACGATATAGTAGTCAAGAAATGTTGTATAATTTTTCTCCAAAAAAAAAATTTTTAACATGGAGAAAATTATGGTTATATCTAGCTGAAAGCCAGAAAAAATTAGGTTTAGATATTACGGATGAACAAATCAAAGATTTAAAAAATCATTTAGATGATATTGATTTTGATCAAGTCAATTCTTATGAAAAAAAATTTCGTCATGATGTCATGGCTCATTTGTATGCTTTTGGAAAAAAAGCAGTCATAGCTAAACCTATTATTCATCTAGGAGCAACAAGCGCCTTTTTAGTAGATAATACAGATCTTATTCTTATACGAGACGGATTAAAAATAATTATTAAAAAAATTATTAATGTTATTTTTCGTCTTAGAAATTTAACCTTAGAATATCACAATACACCTACTTTAGCCTTTACCCACTATCAACCGGCACAATTAACTACGGTGGGAAAACGATCTTCTTTATGGATTCAAAGTTTATTATTTGACATGGAAGAATTAGAATTTAGATTACATAATCTATGTTTCAGAGGGGTCAAGGGAACTGTGGGCTCATCCGCTAGTTTTAAGGAAATATTTGATGGAAATTTACAAAAAGTAAAAGATATGGAAAAAGAAATATCTGGTAAATTTGGATTTAAAAAAGTTTTTCCTATAACTAGTCAAACTTATGATAGAAAAGTAGATGCACAAATATTAAATCTTTTATCCAATATTTCTTTATCTTCTCATAAATTTAGTAATGATGTTCGCTTATTACAAAATTTAAAAGAAATGGAAGAACCTTTTGAAGAAAAACAAATTGGATCAAGTGCTATGGCTTATAAAATAAATCCAATTCGTTGTGAACGAATGTCTTCTTTAGCAAAATATGTTATTTCTTTATCCAATAGTGCTAATATGGTTGCAGCTACTCAATGGTTGGAAAGAACATTAGATGATTCAGCTAATAGAAGATTGGTTATTCCCCAATCGTTTTTAGCAATAGATGCTATTTTAATAATATGGAACAATGTATTAGAAAATATAATAGTGTACCCTAAAATGATTGAAAAAAATATAGTTCAAGAACTTCCCTTTTTAATTACTGAATCTATTATTGTAGAGTGTGTAAAAAATAGAGGAGCAGATAGACAATTTATTCATTCTAGACTTAGAATTCATTCTATAAATTCTAAATCTAGAATGAAATTAGAGGGAAAAGAAAACGATTTTTTACAACGTGTTTTAAATGATGAAAAAATACCAATTGATGAGAAAACAATAAAAAAAATGTTAAATACTAAGGAATTAATAGGATTTTCTTCTGATCAATCTTTAGAGTTTATTGAAAAAAAAGTGAATCCTCTTTTAGACAGATTTTCTTTTTTCATTGATTCAGATATAGAACTTAAAGTTTAAGAATTTTATATTTTTCATTTCTAATGAAAATCAGAATTTTTATACAAAAAAAAGAACCTTTTGATATTTCTTCTAAAAAATTGTTTCATGAATTGAAAAAAATGAATTTTTCTTTATCTAGAGTAATCATATATTATATATATGATATTTTTCATATAGAAAAGAAAATATTTATAGATAGCTTATATAAAATTTTTGTAGACCCTGTAACAGATATTTTGCATAAAAATAAAAATTTCAAAAATCCACATTTTTCTGTAGAATATATTCCTGGTAAATATGATTTACGTGCAGATTCGGCCATTCAATGTATCAAAATCATAGATCCTAAGTCAAGAGTGTTTATAAAAACAGGAAAATTAATGGAGTTCATAGGATTAAGTAACCCTAAGGATAATTTAGATCCAATAAAAAAATTTTGCATAAATCCTAATTTCTTTCAAGAAAAAAATCTTCATAAAAAAGATTTTAAAATTAATTTTTCAAAAAAGAGAAGAAAAAGAAAAGATTTCGTAGTTTTTGTAAAAAATTTTATTTCTCTTTCTTATGAAGAAATGAAAGTTTTTCATAAAAAATGGAATTTTTCTATCCATTTAAATGATTTACTTTTTATACAAAAATATTTTTTAGAAGAAAAACGAAACCCTACAGAAATAGAATTACGTATTTTAGATACATATTGGTCAGATCATTGTCGTCATACAACTTTTTTTACTACATTGGATGATATAAGATTTTATGGCGTTTACAAAAATATATATCAAAATATATTTGATGAATATTTAAAAGATAGAAATTCTATAGGAAGATCAAAATATCCTATCAATTTAATGGATTTATCTATATTGCCATCCAGAATACTCTATAAACAAGGAAAATTGAAAAATTATGTAATTTTTCCTGAAAAAAATGCTTGCATGATTATGGTAGATGTTCATTTTTCCGATATTAAAAATAAAGAAAAATGGTATATTTTATTTAAAAATGAAACTCACAATTATCCCACTGAAATTGATCCTTTTAGTGGGGCTTCTACTTGTATAGGAGGAGCTATACGAGATCCACTATCTGGAAGAGCTTTTGTTTATCAAGCTATTCGATTAAGTGGTTCTGCTGATCCTACTAACCCAAAAATATTAGATAATAAAATTCCACAACATAAAATATGTTATGATTCTGCTTATGGTTATAGTTCTTATGGTAATCAGGTAGGTATTGCTACCACAAATATACAAGAAATATATCATGAAGGTTATAGGGCTCAAAGAATGGAAGTTGGTATGGTAGTTGGGGCTGTACCAGTTAAATATGTAAAAAAAGAAACTCCAATGAAAGGGGACGTCATTTTATTAATTGGAGGACTAACAGGTAGATATGGAATAGGAGGAGCTGCGGAATCTTCTAAGGAAAAGAAAAATGAAGGTAATTCGAATAAAAATATCCAAATAGAAAAAGGAAATCCAATAATTGAAAGACAACTTCAAAGATTTTTTAGAAAAAAAGAGGTTTTATCTTTAATTAAAAAATGTAATGATTTTGGTGCAGGTGGAGCTTCTGTAGCAATAGGAGAATTGAGTAATAGTTTAATTCTAAATTTAGATAAAATACCAACTATAAAAAATGCAAATTTAGAAGCTTTAGAAATAGCTCTTTCAGAATCTCAGGAACGTATGGCTGTTGTATTATCTCCAAATAATGTAAAAACTTTTATAAAGTTAGCTTATGAAGAAAATATTTTGTCCGTTCCTATTGCTAGGATAACAGATAATAATAGAATAGTTTTTTTTTATAAAAAAAAAGAAATATTCAATTTAAAAAGTTCTTTTTTAAATACTGGAGGATCTCATAAAAAAACGGCTGTTCATGTTCATTCTCCTATTAAAATTTCTCCATTTCAAAAATCAAGAAATATTTTTTTCAGTAGAAGAACGTTCCTAAACGTTCTATCTAAATTAAATGTGGCTTCTCAAAAAAGTTTGGTAGAACTATTTGACAGTACAGTTGGTTCTACTACGATATTAATGCCTTTTGGAGGTAAATATCAAATGACTCCATCCGAAGGTAGTGTTCATAAAATACCTGTATTACAAGGGAATACAGATACTGTAAGTTTAGCATCTTGGGGTTTTCATCCTGAAATATCGGATTGGAGTCCATTTCATGGAGGAATTTATTCTATAATAGAATGTATTTCTAAAATAGTATCTATGGGAGCATCATACAAAGGTATTTACTTTAGTTTTCAAGAATATTATCAAAAATTAGGTAATAATCCAGATACTTGGGGAAAACCTTTTTCTTCTTTATTAGGTGCTTATCATGCTCAAATGTCTTTTGGATTAGTCTCTATAGGAGGTAAAGATAGTATGTCTGGAACATATAAGAATATTCACGTACCCCCTACGTTAATTTCCTTTGGTGTGACTACAGGTAAGTGTTCAAATATTTTATCACCTGAATTAAAAAGAATAGGAAATAAAATATATTTGTATCATCATAAGCTATTAAAAAACGAAATGCCAAATTTTGATTCTTTGAAAGAAGCATATGATAAAATTTATAAAGGAATTTGTTCAGGAAAAATAATTTCAGTAAAAACGGTAAAGGACGGAGGAATTTCTGTAGCTATTGCAAAAATGTCTTTTGGAAATCGCTTAGGAGTTCTTATTCGTTTAAAAAACTATCCTTTATTTGAACTTAGTATAGGTTCATTAATTATAGAATCATCTTCTGTTATTTCAGAGGAAAATTTTCTCTTAATAGGAGAAGTTATATCATCTAAAATTTTGGATATCAACGGAATAGTAATAGAAATAGATGAAGCTTTAAAGTTCTGGTCAAAAACTTTAAACCCTATATTTTCTTCTTCCAGAAATGGAATGGAATTTATAAAAAAATCTTATAAAAAAAAGAAAATTTTTCATAGAAAAAATATAGATCATAGATTTTTTGTGAAAAAAAAATATAAAAAAAAGATAGTTCCAAACGTGTTTATTCCAGTTTTTCCTGGTACTAATTGTGAATTAGAAACTATTCATGCTTTTAAAAGGGTCGGTGCTATTATCAAAACTTTTGTTTTTAAAAATTTAAAAGAAAAAGATATTACAGAATCCATAGATAAAATGAAAAAATATATAAGATCAGCAAAAATATTTATTCTGTGTGGTGGTTTTAGCGCAGGAGACGAACCAGATGGTTCCGCAAAATTTATTACGTCTATATTACATAATCCATATATAAAAGAAGCTATTGAATACTTTTTAGATCATGATGGACTAATTCTTGGTATTTGTAATGGATTTCAAGCTCTTATAAAATCTGGATTATTACCTTATGGTAAAATATGTATACGTCATCCATTTTCTCCTACATTAACTGATAATCAAATAGGTAAACACATATCTCAATGTGTTCATATTAAAGTTATTTCTGATCATTCTCCATGGCTATACGGAATGATAAATAAGATCTACACTATTCCACTATCTCATAGTGAAGGAAGATTTTATGCAAGTAAAAAAATAACGAATATTTTATTCAAAAAAAATCAAATTGCTACGCAATATGTTGATTTACAAGGGTTTCCTACATTAGATAGGTGTTATAATCCAAATGGATCAGTAGAAGCAGTAGAAGGTATTTTAAGCGAAAATGGAAAAATTTATGGTAGGATGACTCATCCAGAACGTTATCATTATGGATTATTAAAAAATATACCTGATATTAAAGAACATTCTATTTTTAGAAATGCTGTGCATTATTTTTTATAATTATTTATTAATAATATTTAAATAGATGAAAGTAGCTATATTTTGTGGAAGTATATCTGATAGATTTACTATGAAAACAGCGGTAGATGTATTAAATTCATTCCATATAAGTAATCATATTTATGTTATATCTGCTCATCGTTTACCCGATGTCTTATCAGAAACTCTGAAAAAAGTAGAAAACGTAGCAGAATTGATTATTGCTGGAGCTGGATTATCTGCTCATTTACCAGGTGTAATAGCCTCTAGAACAATTTTACCTGTGATAGGTGTTCCAATTCATTCCCATAATGGATTATTAGGTGGATTAGATGCCCTTTTTTCCATGGTTCAAATGCCTAAAGATGTTCCAGTAGCTACAGTAGGAATAAATAATGCATATAATGCTGCTTTTTTAGCTATTCATATATTATCTATTAAATATAACGAAATAAAAAAATTATTAATAAAATTTAGAATGGATAAAAAAGAAAAACTAATAAATGAAATAGATAAATATTTGTGATTATGAGTAGCAGTCTAACTAAAAAATTTTTTTTATTGGAAGGAAAAACAAAAAAAATATTTTCTACAGAAAATCCGAATAAGATTATCCTTCACTATAAGGATGAACTATCAGCTTTGAATGGATTAAAGAAAGAATTTTTACAAAAAAAAGGTATTTTAAATAATGAAATTAGTTCCTTTTTATTTAAAAAAATGAACTATTATGGAATAAATACTCATTTTATTCGAAAAATTAACAATAGGGAACAATTATGTCATAAAGTCAATATGATTCCATTAGAATTTGTTATTCGAAATATTATTACTGGGAGTATGTCTAAACGTTTAGGAATAAAAAAAGGAACCATACCTTCGAATACTATTTTTGAAATTTTTTACAAAAATGATGCATTAATGGATCCATTCATTAATATCCATCATGCCGTTTTTATATGTGACGTTTCTTATGAAGAATTAAATATTATTCATCAAATAACATTGAATATTAACAATTTTTTAAAAAAATTGTTTTTAGATAAAAACATTATATTAGTAGATTTTAAAATAGAATTTGGAAAAAATAAGAAAAATAAAATTTTACTTTCTGATGAAATCAGTCCGGATACATGTCGCTTATGGGATAAAAAAACAAATAAAAAACTTGATAAAGATGTATTTAGAAATAATTCACATAAAAATATCTTGGATATTTATATGGAAGTCTTAAAAAGACTGAATGTTCCTAATAATAATTAGATCAGATATTCTTATCTGTATAAGAAAGAATATTCTATAGAGAAGATGATATCTAAATTTTTCCATTTTTTTAAGGAAAAAAGATGTTATGATAAGTTTCATGAGGAGTGTGGAATTTTTGGAATATTTTCTCCTCAGAAAATAGATACATTATCTTTGATCCAGTTTGGGTTATTTGCTCTACAACATAGAGGACAAGAAGCTTGTGGTTTTTCCGTTTTACGAGATGGTTTTATTTTATCTTATAAAAGTGATGGTCTTGTTTTAGATGCTTTTAGGAAAATTTCTAATTTCAAATATTTCCATGGAAATGCAGCTATTGGACATACACGTTATTCTACATCTGGCGGACAAAGTAAAAAAAACATTCAACCATTTTTTGGAGAAGATATCAATGGAAAAAGCAACATTTCTATAGTTCACAATGGGAATTTAGTCAATGCTAAGAAAATACGAAAAAATTTAGAATTGAATGGAATGAATTTTATATCCGAAAATTCTGATTCTGAGGTTATTTTACGTTTAATTCAAAAATATTTATACGAAAATAATAATAATTTAGAAACAGCTATTCAGAAAACAACTTTTGATATTCAAGGAGCTTATTCTGTTATAGTTTTAATGAAAAATAAAATAGCAGCATTTAGAGATCCAAATGGAATACGTCCTTTATGTTACGGTATGCTAGATGAACAAACTTATATATTTAGTTCTGAAACCTGCGGAATAGATTCTATAGGAGGATATCTAATAAGGGATTTGTTTCCAGGAGAAATGGCCATTGTTGACAAAAAAAAGTCTATTCAGCTATCTTTTTTTAAAAAAAATAGATACAGAAAACAAAGAGTTTGTTCTTTTGAATATATTTATTTTTCACGTCCTGATTCCTTAATAGAAAATATTAATGTTTATGAAGTAAGAGAAAAAAGCGGTGAGAAACTTTATAAAAAATATCCTGTACAGGCAGACGTTGTTGTTGGAGTTCCAGATTCTGGAGTACCAGCATCTATTGGATTCTCTAAAGCTTCAGGAATACCTTTTAAACCAATTTTAGTTAAAAATAAATATATTGGAAGATCTTTTATTCTTCCTAAACAAGAAATACGTGAAAAAATAGTCAATTTAAAACTTAATTCTATTCTGAACGAAATTAGAGGTAAACGTGTTGTTATTATTGATGATTCCATTGTTCGTGGAACAACTAGTCGTAGGTTGGTTTATATATTAAGAAAGGCGGGAGCAATAGAAATTCATTTTAGGAGTGCTTCCCCTCCTATTATAGCTCCATGTTATTTAGGAGTAGACACTCCAAGTAAAAAAGATCTCATATCGTATAATGATGATAAAGAGAATATTGCTAAAATTTTAGATGTCGATAGTTTAGAATTTCTAAGTATGAAAGATTTAATAGATATACTTGGAAGTAAGAATCATTGTTTTGGATGCTTTACTGGAAAATATCCAATAAAAAAATATAAAAAATTATAAGAATAATTAATTTACAAGAATAAGAAATAAACCATGAAAGAAAATCATCGTGTTGTCTGTAAAATTAATCCAATTTTAGAAGAAACTTATAATAATCAAGTTCTTAGTTCTTTGGATTTTTTTTCTTCTCTCTATAAAATATCTTTATTCGGATACAAAGAGCCTATATTAGTTTCAGGTGTTGATGGAGTAGGGACAAAATTACGTTTAGCTATTGAATTTGAAAAATATGAAACTATTGGAGAAGATTGTTTTGCTATGTGTGTAAATGATATTTTATGTCATGGCGCAAAACCCTTATTTTTTCTAGATTATTTAGCTTGTGGAAAATTGAATTCTAATATTGTAGAAAAAATTATACAAGGAATAGCTAATTCTTGTAAAAAGACTAATACATGTTTGATTGGAGGAGAAACGGCAGAAATGCCTGGTATTTACAGAAAAAATGATTATGATATTGCTGGATTTTGTGTTGGTATAGTAGAAAAAAAAAATATTATAAATGGGAAAGAAAATATTCAAGAAGGAGATATATTAATCGGACTTCCTTCTTTGGGCGTTCATAGTAATGGATTTTCTTTAATTAGAAAGATTTTTTCTAAAAAAGATTTTTTAATGAATAAAATTAAAAATAAACCATTGTATGAAATTCTTTTAATTCCAACTAAAATTTATCATGATCCTATACATTTTTTGTTAAAAAATTTTTTTATACATGGATTAGCTCATATAACTGGAGGTGGAATTAATGAAAATCTCATTCGTATACTTCCAGAAAATTTATCTGTTATAGTAGAAAAGAATAAAATTCCTGTTCAACCAATCTTTTCCCATATACAAAAAAAAGGATTTATCTCAGAGGAAAAAATGTGGAATACTTTTAATATGGGAGTTGGAATGATTATCATAGCTTCTTTTCAAGATAAAAAAAATCTTTTGAAAAGATTATATTTGTTAGGAGAAAAACCTTTTGTCTGTGGTTATATCATTAGAGGAAATAAAAAAGTATTTTTGAAATAAAAAAATCAGTTTTTTTTCATTATAATATGAAAAAATTAGCAATTTTAGTTTCAGGTATAGGAACAAATATGAGGCATATTTTTCATGCCATTTCAAATGGAAAACTTTCTACTACATGTAGAATATCTTCAGTAATTTCTGATAGAAAATGTAAAGCAATTAAATATGCTTTCAAAAAAAAAATTGCAACTTTTTCTTTACAAAAAACTGAAAAAAAACTTCTTTCTCAAGAGATAGATAAAATTTTGATAAAAAATACTCCAGATTTAATAATATTATCAGGTTTTCTTTCTATTCTTAGTAAAAAGTTTTGTAAAAAATGGGAAAAAAAAATTATTAATATTCATCCATCTCTTTTACCTAAGTATGGAGGAAAAGGAATGTATGGAATGAAAGTACATCAAGAAGTACTTAAAAGAAAAGAAAAAATTTCAGGAGCTACAGTTCATTATGTTACAAAAGATGTAGATGCTGGAAAAATTATTTTAAATAAATCATGTAAAATTTCTTCAAAAGAAACTCCTTTATCTTTATACAAAAAAATTTCTCTTATAGAAAAAGAAATTCTTATTCAATCTTTAAATTATTTTTTTAACCAATCTTTTTCAAAACGAAGAAAAATATAGTATGATATATAATAACATATATAATGAAAAGAGCATTAGTTAGTGTTTATGAAAAAAATGAAAAATTATTAGATTTCGTACATTTTTTATGTGAAAAAAAATACCAAATAATTTCTACTGGAGGTACTTTTAAGTATTTAAAAAATAATGGAATATCTAAGATTAAAAATCTATCAAATATTATTTCATTTTCTGATTTTTTAGATGGAAGAATAAAGACTATTCATCCAAATGTTTATGGAGGTATTTTAGCTAATCGTTCTCTTAAAAAACACATGGAATATTTATCCATTCATCAGATAGATACCATTGATATTGTCTTAGTAAATTTTTATCCATTTTTTGAAAAATCAAAACAATACAAAAATGATTCTTTGATTGAATTTATAGATATAGGAGGACCATCTATGTTACGTGCAGCAGCAAAAAATTTTCTATATGTTACTCCTATTACAGATCAAGAAGATTACTTTGTAATTAAAAAGGAAATTGAAAAATATGGATATCCTTCATTAAGGTTAAGAAAAAAATTAGCAGGAAAAGTATTTAATTTTACTTCTGCTTATGATTCTGCTATTTCTCAATTTTTTTTAAAAGATGATTCTTTTCCTACTTATTTACATTTATCTTACGAAAAAAAAATGAATCTACGTTATGGTGAAAATCCTCATCAAAAAGCGGCTTATTATATCAGTAAAATACATAAAGGATCTATGATTGATTTTCATCAATTTCATGGAAAAGAATTATCCTTTAATAATTTAAGAGATATGGATATAGCTTGGAAAATAGTAGATCAATTTTCTGAACCTGCATGTTGTATAGTTAAACATGCTACACCTTGTGGTGTATCGTTAGGAAAAGATATCATGGATTCTTTTAAAAAAACTTATGAATCCGATCCTATTTCTTCTTTTGGAGGAATTATAGCTTTTAATATTCTAATAACAAAAGAATTAGCAGAAAAAATAAACAATCTTTTCTTTGAAGTTATTTTATCATCAAATTATGACCATGAAGTCTTGAATATTTTAAAAAAAAAAAAGAATTTAAGAATCATTAAAATAATCAATAATTCTTCTAATTATTATGATAAAGATAAATTAGAATATGTGAAAGTAGATGGAGGAATATTAGTACAACAGATAGATGATAGTATGTCTTTTGATTATAAAATAGTTACTAAAAAAAAGTTCTCTGATCAAGAAATAAAATCTTTTTTCTTTGCTCAAAGAGTGGTAAAATATGTTAAATCAAATGCCATTGTTGTAGTAAAAGGGACACAAACTATAGGAATATCTGGTGGACAGACAAACAGAATTTTTGCTGCTCGTCAAGCTATCGATAGAGCCTTAGAAAAAAGAAAAAAAAATTTAGTCCTTGTTTCTGATGCCTTTTTTCCTTTTCGTGATGTAGTAGATGTAGCTGCTGGTTCTGGTATAATTAAAGCTATATTCCAGCCTGGAGGTTCTATACGTGATGAAGAATCTGTAAAAGCATGTAATGAACATGGAATAGCTATGGCTTTTACAGGTCGTAGATATTTTAAACATTAAAAATTATGAGAATTTTAATTCTTGGAAAAGGAGGAAGAGAACATGCAATAGGAAAAAAATTATTAAAAGATTTTTCTCCAATGGAGATTTACTTTTATCCAGGGAATGGAGGAACTAATCAAATAGGTAATAATTTAGAAAAAAATTATTCTACAATGGAATTGTGTTTTTTTGCTAAAAAAAAAGCTATAGATATAACAATTGTTGGTTCCGAAAATTTTCTATTAGATGGAATAGTAAATGTATTTCAAAATTATGGTTTAAAAATAATGGGGCCACATTATGAAGCTGCTAAATTAGAAGGAGATCGTGTTTTTTCTAAAACCTTCATGATAAAATATGGAGTTCGAACACCAAAATATAAAGTCTTTTCTTCTTATCAAGAATCCTTGGATTATTTAAAAAAAACAACTTATTCCGTAGCTATTAAAACTAACGGATTGGCTGAGGGAAAAGGTGTTCATTTAGTAAAAAATAAAAAAGAAGCAAAAAAAGCTTTAAATTCTATTATGATAGAAAAAAAATTTGGAAAATCAGGAGATAAAGTCATCATAGAAGATTTTTTAGAAGGACAAGAATGTTCAATTTTATCCATATTGAATGGAAAAAATATTACACCTTTTCTATCTGTTAAAGATTATAAGAAAATTGGAGAAAATGAAAAAGGAAAAAATACAGGAGGAATGGGTTCTATAGCTCCTAATCCATATATGACGAATGAAATTTGGTTAGATTTTAAAGAAAATATATTAAAACCTACTTTAGAAGGTTTATTTGCAGAAAAATTGATGTTTTTTGGATTCATTTATTTTGGATTAATGATCACATCTAACAAAATTTATTTATTAGAATATAATACTCGTATGGGAGATCCTGAAACTCAAACTTTATTACCATTAATGAATAGTAATTTTATTCATATGATACAATCATCTTTTCTTTATAAGGAAATATCTATTTCTTGGAAAAAATTATGTTCATGTTGTGTAGTTTTATCTTCAGGAGGATATCCAGATAAATATAAAACTGGAAAAGTCATAGAAGGAATAAATTCTTTAAATGAACCTTTTTACATTTCTGGAGCTAATAATAAAAAAGAAAAATGGATAACGTCTGGAGGACGTGTTTTAAACGTAGTAGGATTAGGAAATACTATAGATGAAGCTAGAAAAAAAGCTTATAATGAAGTAAAAAAAGTAAAATTTGAAGATTTCTATTTTAGAAAAGATATAGGTTTATAATATGTTTAAATTATCAAGATTATGAATCATAATTCTTCTATTTTTATATTTGATTTTGGATCCCAATATAGCCATCTTATAGCAAGAAAAATTAGAGAAATAGGAGTTGATCCTATTTTGTGTTCTTATGACATTTCTATTTCTACACTTAGGAATAAAAAACCAAAGGGGATTATTCTTTCAGGTAGTCCTTGTTCTATATATGATAAAAATCCTCTTTTAATATCTAAATATATATTCAGATTGAATATTCCTATACTTGGTATTTGTTACGGAATGCAACTTATTTCTTTTTTGTTTGGAGGGACAGTAGAAAAATCGAAGTATAAAGAATACGGAAAAACTAATTTCATAATAGAAAATTCAAGTAATGAGTTATTGTTTCATGGAATACCAAAAAATTCTGTTGTTTGGATGAGTCATTTCGATGAAGTTAAAAATATTACAAAAGAATTTAAGGTGATAGGACATACTTCATCTTGTTCTATAGCAGCGATTGTTCATAGAACAAAAAATATTTATGCTGTTCAATTTCATCCAGAAGTTAGTCATACGGAATTTGGAGTATTTATATTGAGAAATTTTATTCTTCATATTTGTAAAGCAAAAAATAATATGAGATTAAATAATTTTATAGAAAAATCTATCAATCAAATAAGAAAAACTGTATCTAATAAAAAAGTTATTCTTGGTATTTCAGGTGGATTAGACTCTTTTGTTACTGCTTATCTCATTCATAATGCTATAGGAAATTCATTACATTGTATTTTTGTAGATACAGGTTTTCTTACAAAAAGAGAAAAAGATAATATGTCATATATATGTGAAAAAATGGATTTTTACATTAAAATTATAGATGCAAGAGAACGTTTTTTATCTATTTTAACTGGAATAACTAATCCTGAAGTGAAAAGAAAAATGATAGGAAAAGAATTTATATCTATTTTTCAAAATGAGGCAAAAAAAATAAAAAACGTAGAATTTTTAGCACAAGGGACAATACATTCAGATGTCATAGAATCTTTTCCAAATCAAAAAAACAAACGAAAAAAAAATTTTTCTATTAAATCTCATCATAATGTAGGTGGATTACCTCATTCAATGAAATTGAAACTTATTGAACCATTAAAGGAATTATTTAAAGATGAGGTTAAAAAAATAGGATCTAAATTAGGAATACCTAAAGATATCCTGTATAAACATCCTTTTCCTGGTCCTGGATTAAGTATCCGAATATTAGGAAAAATCAATAAAAAAAGAATTTCTATGCTTCAAAAAGCGGAAAATATTTTGATGCAAGAATTAAAAAGAAGCCATCTTTATGAATCTGTTAGTCAAGCTTTTATTGTATTATTACCTATTAAATCTGTAGGAGTAATGGGAGATAAACGAACATATGAAAATGCGGCAGTATTACGTGTTACAAAAACAGAAGATTTTATGACTGCAAATTTTTCACATTTACCTTATGAATTTTTAGAAAAAATATCAAGCAGAATAATAAATGAAGTAGAAGGAATTAATCGTTTAGTTTATGATATTACTTCTAAACCCCCAGCAACTATTGAATGGGAATAATGCCTTCTTTAAAATAAAAGATTTATTTGATTACATCATCATAGAAACAAGATTGGATAGATTTTTTTTTAATTCTGTTCTAGAAGAAATTAAATCTATAAATCCATGTTCTAAAAGGAATTCTGATGTTTGAAATCCTATTGGAAGATCTTTACCTATTGTTTCTCTAATAACCCTAGGACCTGCAAAACCAATAAGAGCTTTAGGTTCTGCTATATTAATATCTCCAAGTAATGCATAAGAAGCTGTAACCCCTCCTGTTGTTGGATCTGTAAGAACGGAAATGTAAGGAATTTTTGAATCACGTAATTGTGTTAATCTTGCTATTGTTTTAGCCATTTGCATTAAAGAAAAAGATGATTCCATAATTCTTGCTCCACCTGATTTAGAAATCAAAATATATGGAAATCTTTTCTCTATACAATGTTCTATTGCTCTTGATATTTTTTCCCCTACAACGGAACCCATAGACCCTCCTATAAAGGAAAAATCCATACAAGATATCACTATATTTTTTCCTTCTATTTTTCCTATACCTGTTCTAATTGCATCATATAAATTTGTTTTTTTTCTTGCTTCTTTGATCCTTTCCGTGTACTTTTTTCTGTCTATCCATTTGATAGGATCTTTACTAATCATCTTAACATTTATTTCTGAAAAAAATCCATGATCAAAAAGAATTTCAAAATATTCTTTACTGTTAATTCTTACATGATATCCATCTTCTGGACTAACATAAGCATTTTTTTTTAATTCTTCTGTATCTATAATTTTACCGCTTGGAGTCCTATACCATAAACCTTTAGGAAAATTTTTTCTATCCTCTATGGGAGTATTTATATTTTTTTTTTTTCTTAAAAACCAAGACATGGTTTCATAAAGTATTAATATTATTCATTAATTCAAAATATTTTTTAAGATAAATTTTAAAAGATTTTTCTCCTTCTCTAAGCCATACTCTTGGATCATAATATTTTTTATTCGGAAGATTTTCCCCTCTTGGATTTCCTACTTGTTTATCCAAATATTTGATATATTTACTCATGTAGTCTCGTACTCCGCAAGTAAAATAATATTGTAAATCTGTATCTATATTCATTTTAATGACTCCATAATTAATGGATTCTTGTATTTCTTTTTTAGAAGATCCTGATCCTCCATGAAAAACTAAAAAAATAGGTTTTTCTTTGGTATGAAATTTTTTTTGTATATACTCTTGAGTTTCTTTTAATATGAGTGGACGTAAAACCACATTTCCAGGTTTATATACTCCATGTACGTTACCAAAAGATGCCGCTATAATAAAATTTTCACTTATTCTAAGTAATCTTTCATATGCATATGAAACTTCTTTAGGATGAGTATAAAGTTTTTTTTTATCAATATTAGAATGATCGACTCCATCTTCTTCCCCTCCAGTTACTCCAAGCTCTATTTCAATAGTCATTTTTCTTTTATTCATTCTTTCAAAATATTTTTCACAAATACTAATATTTTCTTCTAAAGATTCTTGAGATAGATCTAACATGTGTGAACTAAATAAAGTTTTTCCATAAAATTTGTAATGATCTTCATTGGCTTTTAGTAGTCCATCTATCCATAGAAGGTTTTTTTTAGGACAATGATCTGTATGAAGAATCACCGTTGTTTTATACAATTCTGCTAATTCATGAATATGTTTTGCACTTGCTATAGAACCTTTAATAGCTGCTTTTTCATCTTGATTATTTAATCCTTTTCCTGCATTAAATGTAGCTCCACCATTAGATAATTGAATAATAACGGGAGAATTTACATATGAAGCTGTTTCCATTACGGCATTCATTGTATTTGATCCTATAACATTAACAGCAGGTATAGCAAAAACTTTTTCTCTAGCATATTGGAAGATCTCTTTCACCAGATTTCCAGTAGCTACTCCATAAGGAAATTTTCTAGACATGTTTCTTTAAATTTTTTTAATTTAATGATATTAACAAATGTAAAAAAAAGAATTTTTTATTCAATGGTAGAATTGACCCAAAAATGGATTATTTTCTTTTGTTTCTTTAGAGAACGAAAAATCCATTGATTACTTTTTTTTTGGAAAGGATCATAAATCTTATAAGATAAATCTAAACAAAAAATAAAAAATTTTAAGTTATATCTAAATCCTATTCCTCCTCCTAAAAAGAACTCTTTTAAAAAAGAATTCCGTCCAAAAATTTTTGAATCATTTTTTTTTTGATCCAAAATCCATACATTTCCCATATCAAGAAATAAAACAGAAATAAAGTTAGAAAAAATATTATATCTGTATTCGTTGGTTAATAAAATTTTTCTTTCCATAAAAAAATTTTTTTCAATAAAATCTTTATTATAATAAGAAGTTTTCCAATAAGGAAAATAAGGGAAATCTTCATTTACTTCTATAAAAGAATTTTTTAAAAATGGAATCTTTTTATTACCAGTAAAAGCTATTCTTATAAAGAATTTTGATAAAAAAGTATGATATGAAGTAAAAAAATAAGATCTTTTAAAAAAAAGATCAGATTTTAAAAAAAAAGATGAATTTGTGTTTTTTTTTTTTTGAAAAAAATTTCCATAAATTTCTCCATTTACACGTAATACAACTGGTTTTTTTTTTTTATCAAAAAAATCCGTTTGATTAATTTCATAATCATAAGTAATAGAATTATTGAGAAAATAATTCTTCATAAAAATTAATTTTTCTTTTTTTGCATTATAAGAATGAAAAATATTTTCTTTATTTAGAAATCTATCTTTACAATTTAAAATTGATTTTTTATCAAAAATTTGAAGATTTTTGACCAATTGTAAACCAATTATTTGAATTTTATGTTTTTTATACGGATATATTTTCCATTCAAAATTCAATATATTTGAAAATATAATTTTTTTTACTCCCATATTTTTCTGACTTTTTATTTGAAAAATAAGAGAAGAATTAGGCATACAAAAAAATGGACTATCCTTTTTTTTAAAGAAATTAGATAAAAATAGAATGTATGGATAAATAAATTTTCCTTCCAAGGAAAATTTATTCATATTTAAGAATTCTTTTTTTTTATAAAAATTCATATCTTCTTTTATAGAAAAAATGAAATTTTCTCCTTTATTAAAAACATTTCTTTTTAAAAAAGTTAGACCTGTAAGAATTCCTATATTCTTTTCTTTAGATAAAAAATTTTCTACAGAAAATTTTAATTCATGATTTTTTAGAGTGTTTAAACTAAATTCAACATTTAGAAATGATATTTCTTCATTATTTTTTTTTTGATCTATATCTATCTTAAGATGATCAAGATGAAAATTATATAATAAAGAATAAATATTTTGTTTAGTTTGAAAAACATCCTTTCTTTTATATAAATCTCCAGATGAAAAAATTAGAAGATCCGTAATTATTTTTGGATTAAAATTCTTCATATAAGAAGGAACAAAGAACTTATATCCATTATAAAAAAATGGATTATTTTTCTCTTCATCAATTCTTATTATTATTTCTTTGAAAAAGAATTTTTTATATTTTTCATTATGAGATTTTTTTACTTTTATATATAAATCTATTTTTTTATTTTCGATAGAATTTTTTTTCACATAAAATTGTATATCTGATAAATCAAAATTATAATAACCATGGTTTTCATACATATCTTTCATTCTATCCATTTCCATCGTTAAATTGTTAACATTATATATTTCACCTTTTTTTATAAAACTATAATCTAAATTATTTAGATAAATATTTTTCATTTTTTGTTCTTGAAAATTATAAATAATAGAATTTATATAGTAATATAAATTTATTCGTTTTTTTATGTTACAAATAATTTTTCTTTTTTTTTGAAACGTTTTTATAAAACCAAAGGAAAAAAACATTCCAAAAAAAAGGATAAAAGAAAAAATTTTATTGTACAAAATTTATTTAATCTTTAATTTTCATTAGTTTTACTGATAAATATATATAAAGTTGATTATGTTAACTCCAGCAACGTTAAAAATATATAACGCATCTGCAGGTTCTGGAAAAACTTTTTTTCTGGTAAAAAACTACTTGTATCTTTTATTTAAAAGTACTCATAATGATGAATATAAAAATATTTTAGCCCTTACTTTTACTAACAAGGCTTCTGAAGAAATGAAGAAAAGAATATTACAATGTATAAAAGAATTTTCTAATCAAAAAATAAAAAAAGAGTATTATCCTTTATTTAACTATATTAAAGAAAATTTAAATCTTTCAAAAGATCAGATATCTGAACGTTCAAAAAAAATATTATGTTCTATTTTTAGTGATTATTCTTCTTTTTCTATAAGTACTATCGATAGATTTACTTATCGTACTATACGATCTTTTCTTCCTAATTTTAATTTAGAAATGGATACAGATATGATTTTGTGTAAAATTACAAATAATCTATTATACAGATTAAATTGTTCAGAAAAATGGTCTCATACTTTAATTCAAATTTCTTTAAATAAATTCCAAGAAGGAAGAAATTGGGATCTTAGAAAAGAAATTTTAAAAATAGCGTCTCTCATCATAGATGAAAATAGTTTTTTTTCTATGAAGAAAATAAAAAATAAATCATTAAATGATTGGTTAATATTAAGGAATTCATTATTGATAAGAACAAATAGATTCGAAAAAAAATGTAAGAAACAAGGAAAAAAATTTTTTAAAATTTTAAAAAAAACATCTATTCAAAAAAACTCATTTCCTTATTTAGATTTACCAAAATTTTTTCAAAAATTTAAAACAGGTAAATTGATTATGAATCCTTTTATTCATAATAGAATCGAAAAATACATAAAAACAGGAATTCTTTATAAAAAAAAAGTAGATACTAATCAAAAATATTTAATTCAAAAAAACACACTCAAAATACTTCTTTTATATAAAAAAATTAAATATTTATATAAAAAAAATATTGTATCCTACATTTTAGATAAACAATTTTTAAACAAATTGGATTTATTATCTCTAATACATGAGATAGAAAAGGATTTTAAGTCTTTAAAAGAAAAAAAACAAATTCTTTTAAACAATGAGTTAAATCAAATTCTTTATGGAAAGATTGTTAAAGAATCATTTCCATATATTTATGAAAAAATGTGTTTACAATATAAACACTATTTCATAGATGAATTTCAAGATATTTCTTTTCTACAATGGGAAAATATTAGAATTCTAGTAGAGAACGTTTTATCGGAAAATGGAACAACTATGATAGTGGGAGATCCAAAACAATCTATTTATAGTTGGAGAGGAGGCGATGCAAAATCATTTCTTCATCTACTGTACTATTCATCTGATAAACATTACAATAAAGAAATAGTGTTTATGAATACAAATTTTCGAAGTTTTGAAGAAATTGTAAATTTTAATAATTCTCTATATTTAGAGACATCCAAAACTTTGGATAATCCATATAAAAATATATATAAAAAATCTCAACAAAAAATATTAAAAAAATCTGGAGGATATGTAGAGTTAAATTTTTTAAAAATAGAAAAAAAAAAATACAATCATTATGTTTATAGTAAAATAAAAAAAGTAATAGAAAAGTTATGTTCACAGAAATATAAATTATCAGACATTGCTATTTTAGTTAGAAATAATGCAGAAGGGAGTTTTTTATCTGAAAAATTAGTAGAAGAAGGTATTAAGGTAAATACATCTGTATCACTTCTTATAAAAAATCATTTGGTAGTAAAAATAATTATCAATTTTTTTTATATTATATTTCAACCTCTTTCTTATCAAAAAAGAGCTAATTTAATTTTATTATTATTGAATAATAATATCATTCATACCAAAGAAAAATATCATGATTTTCTTATAAAAACGATATTCTTACCAATTGATGCTTTTTTTAAAAAAATATTACGTTCAAAAAAAACTTTTAATATAAATGATTTATCTATCTATCAAATAGCAGAAAAAATTATTCTAAAATTAGAATTATTCAGTGAAAAAAATACAATATATATCTATTCTTTTTTAGATTTTATTCATAGATCTATGAAAATAGTAGGAAATTCTATTTTAGATTTTTTAGAACTTTGGGAAAGTAAAAAAAAAAAAGAAAGTATTACTATTTATGATAATATAGATGCTATACAAATTATGACTATTCATAAATCTAAGGGTTTACAATTTCCTGTAGTTATTCTTCCTTTCTCTGATTGGAATGGAAATGATATTTCGTCAAAAAAAAAAGTAGAGACATGGATTAATGTAAGTCCTCGTTTATATCATGGATTTGATTCTCTGTATCTGGAAATAGATACATCTATTATTAAACAACATATAAAAGATCATTCAGTTCTTCTTCATTTTTATAAAGATTATTTATCTAAAATAAAATTTGAAAATATTAATTTATTATATGTAGCGACAACTCGTCCTATAGAACAACTTTTTATTTTTTCCATGTATGAAAATATAAGATCTATATCGTTTTATCTGAAAAATTTTCTAAAAAAAAAAAAATTATGGAAAGATGAAACATTTCAATATTCCTTTGGAATATCAAAAAAGATGAATTAAATTAATTTTTATATGATATGTTTATCGGCACGGTAAGAAGAACGTACTAATGGTCCGCTTTCTACATATTTAAAACCCATATTTAATCCGATTTCTTTCAACTTTTTAAATTCATCTGGAAGAACAAAAAAACGAACTGGGTAATGTTTTAAAGAAGGTCTTAAATATTGACCTATTGTAAGAATATCCACTTTAGAATTCCTTATATCCCTCATAGTTTCTAAAATTTCATGTTCTTTTTCTCCAAGACCTAACATAATTCCTGTTTTTGTTCGAATATTTTTATTTATTTTTTTAATAGTTTGTAAAACTTCAAGACTACGATGATATTTAGCTTGTACACGAATTTCTTTTGTGAGTCTATAAACTGTCTCTACATTGTGAGAAATCACTTCAGGATGAAGATCAACAATTTGATTGATTATTTTTTTATTTCCTTTAAAATCAGGAATTAACGTTTCTATTGTTAAATTTGGATTTATTAATCTAGTTTTTTGGATTGTTTGAATCCATATAGAAACTCCCATATCTTTTAAATCATCTCTATTAACAGAAGTGATAACGGCATGTTTAATTTTTAATATTTTAATAGATTCAGCTACTCGTTCCGGTTCTTTCCAATCCACATTTTTTGGTTTTCCTGTTTCTACTCCACAAAATTTACAAGATCTTGTACAAACATTTCCCAATATCATAAATGTAGCAACCCCTTTCCCCCAACATTCTCCTATATTAGGACAACTTCCACTCTGACATATAGTATTTAATTTATGTAAATGAACTAATTTTTGTAATTCTCTATAATTTTTTCCAATGGGTATTTTAACTCTGATCCAATGAGGTTTTTTCTGAATAAAATTCATAATTTTTCCTTAATTAATACCATTTTTTATTCTTATGGTCTTTTATATATTATACTAATATAATAAAATCAATTTTTTTTATAAATTTGTTTTTCTTTTTATCATTCATTTTTAATGAAAATTTTAGTAAAACATATAGCTGAAAAATTAGAAATATTCGCTCCTATAGAATATGCTGAATCTTATGATAAGATAGGATTAATTGTAGGATCTTATGATCAAGAAGTTAAAAAAATCATGATAACATTGGATTTAACGGAAGAAGTTTTTTCGGAATCCATGGATAAAAAATGTAATCTTATAATATCCTTTCATCCTATTTTATTTAAACCAATTAAAAGCTTAATTGGAAATAATTATTCAGAAAGAGTTTTAATTTCTGCATTAAAAAATAATATATCTGTTTACGTTATTCATACGAATTTAGATGTAATATGGGATGGAACTCATTCTTACATTTCTAAACTTTTAAAGTTAACTAAAGAAGAAGTTCTTTTTCCAAAAGAAGGATCTATAAAAAAATTAACTACTTATGTTCCATATTCTTATTCTGAAAAAGTAAGAAATGCTTTGTTCAATGCTGGAGCTGGAAATATATCTAATTACAGTCATTGTAGTTATAATGTTGATGGGTATGGAACTTTCATGGGAAACGATAAAACAAAACCTTTTTTAGGAAAAAAAGGATATTTTCATATGGAAAAAGAAATGTGTATTAATGTAATTTTCCCTACTCATAAATTACATTCTATTAAACATGCTCTTTTTAACAGTCATCCTTATGAAGAAGTTTCTTATGAAATATATAAAATAGAAAATATAAATCCTTATCTTGGAATAGGAAGAATAGGTTTATTAGAAGAAGAAATGAATGAATATGATTTTCTTCATTATTTAAAAAGAAAAATGAGTTTATCTTGTATGAGACATTCTATTTTTACAGGAAAGAACATTAAAAATGTATCTATTATAGCAGGTTCTGGTAGTTTTGGAATAGAAAAATCTATAGAAATGAAAGCTGATGTTTTTATATCTTCTGATTTTAAATATCACGATTTTTTTAAGTCAAATCAACAAATTTTAATTGTAGATATAGGACATTATGAATCTGAAAAAAGTAATAAATATTTGCTAAAATATTTTCTAGATAAAAAATTTATCCATATTCCCATTTATGAATCAGAAATTGATACCAATCCAGTGAAATATTTTTTTTAAAAAAATGGTAAATAAAAAAAAAGGAGAAACTATTGAAGAAAAATTAAGAATTTTGTATAATCTTCAGTTAATAGATTCTCGTATAGATGAAATAAAAAAATTCCATTTAAACAAACCTTTAGAAATAAAGAGTTTAGAAGAAGAACTTGATCAAAGTAAAAACATTACAAAAGAATATAAAGAAAAAATTTTTTCTTTAAAAGAGAGAATTATTTCAAAAAATAATGAAATAACATCTTCAGATATTCTCATCAAAAAATATGAAAAACAAAAAGATCATGTAAAAAATAACAACGAATTATATTTTCTTAATAAAGAAATAGATTATCAAAAATTAGAAATTCAATTATTAAAAAAGAAAATCCAAAAATTGGAGATAAAAATATCCGAAAATAAAAATCAATTAAAAAAGAAAGAAAATTTATTAAAAAATAAGAAAGAATATTTACTTCATAAAAAAAAAGAATTAAACCATATTCATTTAGAAAATAAAAAAGAAGAAAAATTATTATTAGAAAGATATCTTCTTTTTTCTATAAAATCTGATAAAAAATTATTACAAACTTATAAACAAATAAGAAAAGGAGTAAAAAATGGAATAGCAGTAGCTCCTGTCCAAAGAGGGGCCCCTTTAGGTTCTTATTTAGCTATCACTCCACAAAAATATTCAGAATTAATACAACGTAATAAAATATTAATAGATGAAAATAGTGGAAGAATTTTGATAGATTCTGAATTAGCAGAAGAAGAAAAAAAAAAATATTCTTCCTTCTTTTTACAAAAAGAAAAATAAACTATTATATTTATAAATAAAAAAAATGATGGTACGTACTTATTCTTCTAATGAAATTAGAATAAAACTAAAAAATTTTAAGTTGTTGGATGTCTGTTCAGGAAAAAAAAAATCTTTTAAAGATTTTTTTTCCGATATTGCTACTGTAATTATGTTTATTTGCAATCATTGTCCTTATGTAAAACATATTCACACAGAATTAGTATCTTTAGCTAAAGATTACCTAGATAAAGGGATTTCATTTTTAGCTATCAATTCTAATGATGTGGATAAATATCCAGAAGATTCTCCTGTAAATATGAAAAAAATATCTGATCAATTAGGTTTTACTTTTCCTTATTTTTTTGATGACGAACAAAAAGCCGCTAAATATTTTGGAGCAAAATGCACTCCTGAATTTTTTATCTTCCATAAGAAAGACTATTTGATTTATCATGGTCAACTAGATGATTCTAGACCAGAAAATGGAATAAAAGTAACGGGATATGATGTTAGACAAATTATAGAAAAACTTTTAAATGGAATAAAAATTGATCCGATTATAAAACCTAGTTATGGTTGTAATATCAAATGGAAAACATAAGATGTTTATGATTCTCTTGAATAAGACATAAAAAATATGCAATAGAATCTGAAAGACACTTATCTAAAAAACCCCCAGCAGCGTTTTTATGTCCACCTCCTCCAAAATACTTTTTTGCAAAAATATTTACATCAAAACATCCTCTAGAACGAAAAGATATCTTAATAGGCATATCTTTTTTTTCTTCAAAAAAAAAGACAGACAAAACTATATTTTTTATGCATAAACCATAATTTACAATATCTTCTGTATCACCTCTTTTATATGGATAAAAATTCAAGTCAGTAGCTTCAATGCTTGTATAAACCGTTCTATATTTATCTAGTACTTTTAATTTATTTAACGCTTTAGACAAAAGTTTTATTCTATTCTCATTGTATTTTTCATGTTGTAAATGATTGTATATCTTTTCAAGATCAATCCCTTTTTCTATTAGTTTTCCAGCTATAAAGTGAGTTTCAGATGTAACGGAAGGAAATCTAAAAAATCCAGTATCTGTCATTAATCCTACATATAAACACGTAGCTATATCTTTATCTATTTTATCTAAATTTTTCATATCAGATATAAATCTAAAAACCAAAATACTAGTAGCTGCTACTTTTGTATCTGAAAACATAAAATCAAAATAGAAAGGGGAAGGATGATGATCTATTAATATTTTTTTTGCTTTAGAATTTAGAAAAAATTTTTTCATTACTTTTATTCTGGATAAATTATTGAAATCTATAAAGAAAATATAATCAGATTCCACTATTTTTTTCCTTATCAAGGATTGATTTTTATCAGATAGAATAATAATATTTTTTCTTCCTGGAAGCCAATTGAAAAATTCAGAATATTCCGTAGGGGATATTAAATCTACATCATGTTTCAATTTTCTGAAATAAAATAAAAGAGCTAACGAAGAACCCAAAGCATCTCCGTCTGGATTAGTATGTGGTAACAATACAATTTTCTTTTTCTTTTTTCCGTTAATTTCAGAAAACAACATAATTTTATTTTTTAGTTATTTTTTTGAATCCTAACTCTTCTCCTTTTTTTAACATAAGAAAATAAGCAGAACAAAAATTGTTAGAAATTTTTCCTTCTAAAATAGAATCTTTAATAAAATTTTTTATAATCCCTATTTCCTTACATGGTTGAATATGAAAAGTATTCATGATGTCATTTCCTGAAATAGGAGATTTCCAATTTTGGATACGATCACGTTCTTCTAATTTTTTCATTCTATCCATAAGAAAATAAAAATTTTTTGTATATAAATTTTTTTTATCCGAATTTTTTGTTGTAATATCAGCTATGCATAATTTAATTAAATCTTCAATATCTTTTCCCATATCAAATAATAATCTACGTATAGAAGAATCACGAGTATGATTTCCTATTAAAGAAATGGGTCTATTACTATTTTTTATCATTTTTATCACATATATCATGGACTCTCCTTTTGGTAATTTTAAACGTTGAAATATTTTAGGGATCATTTTAGATCCTACTAGTTCATGTCCATGAAATGACCAACCTACTTCTGGTAAAAATTTTTTAGTAGATGTTTTTCCTATATCATGAAGTAAAGCTGACCATCTTAACCAAATCGTATTTTTTTCTTCTTTACTGATATTATCTACCACTTTCAAAGTATGACAAAAATTTTCTTTGTGTTTATGTCCATTTCTTTCTTCTACTCCTTGTAATAAAGTTAATTCCGGTAATATTATTGATAATAAACCAGATTCGTTTAATAAAAATAAACCTACAGAAGGTTTTTTAGATAAAAGAATTTTATTAAATTCTTCTGTAATTCTTTCTTTAGAAACAATATGGATTCTTTTTTTATTTTTCTGAATAGATTGAAATGAGTTTTTTTCAATAAAAAATTGAAGTTGAGAGGCAAATCTTATAGCACGCATCATTCGTAATGGATCATCAGAATAAGTAATATCCGAATTTAATGGAGTTCTTAAAATTTTTTTCTTTAAATCTAATAAACCTCCAAATGGATCTATTAACTCTCCGTAATTTTTTTTGTTTAAACTAATGGCTAAAGAATTAATTGTAAAATCTCTTCTATTTTGATCATCTTCTAATGAACCAGATTCTATCATAGGTTTTCTACTGTATAAATAGTATGATTCTTTTCTAGATCCAACAAATTCTATTTTTTTATCATCATACTCTAGCATAGCAGTACCAAAACGTTTAAAAATATTAATTTTAGGTTTAGGTTTTATGTGTCTAGAAACTTCTTTAGCTAATTTTATACCTTCTCCTATAGTTAAAATATCTAAATCTTTGTAATCTCTTTTTCCAAGTAAAAAATCTCTCACATAACCACCTATTACATAACAATCCTGTTTAATGTTTTTAGCAGATATACTGACAATACGAAATATTTTTCTATGAATAGCGTTTATTAAATTCATTCAGATTACATGCGTAATATTTTAACCTTATTTGAAACAATTTTTAATATTGAAGAATTTCTAGAAATAGAAGTTTCTTCTCTACGAAAATTAACAGCATAGTCTATGTTCTCTAAAATGGAATGGCTTATTTCTTCAAAAGATTTAGGAGTTGAATCTCCAGATAAATTAGCAGAAGTAGAAATAATTGGTTTATTCAAACAACGAATTAAAGCAGAACAAAAAGGATCTACGGTCAAACGAATTGCTAAAGTATTATCCTTTTTATTTAATAAAAATTTAGAAATTATTTTTTTAGGATTATTATATACGATAGTTAAAGGTTTTCTTTTATTCTGATTTTTATGAAGAATTATTTTTTTAATAAAATCAGGAATATTTTCAACTAACTTAGATAAACGATCTATCTTTTCTACTAACAAAATCATAGGTTTAGAAAAACATCTATTCTTTATTTCATATATTTTTTTTACAGATTTTATATTAAAAGCGTCACAACCCAAACCCCATACAGTATCTGTAGGATATAATAAAATTTTTCCCTTTTTTAATATTTTGACACTTTTTTCTATTTCATCGTAAAAAAAAGACATAAAAAATTATACAACAATTTTATGTGTTCTCAATGCTTCATTTAAAGATACTTTTTTATTGGTACTATCTTTTCTTTTACCTATAATTAGAGCACATGGAACATAATATATTACACCTGAAGGAAACTTTTTTGGATATGAGCCAGGTATAACAACAGAGTATTTAGGTATGAAACCTTTCATTTCTACAGTTTTGTCTTTTGTTGTATCAAAAATTTTAGTAGAAGAGGTTAGAACTACATTAGCTCCTAACACTGCCCCTTTCTCTATAAGAACCCCTTCTACTAAGATACATCTAGAACCAATAAAGACATCATCTTCAACAATAACAGGATAGGACTGTATGGGTTCTAAGACCCCACCTATTCCAACACCTCCACTTATATGAACTCTATTTCCTATTTGAGCACAACTTCCTACAGTAGCCCATGTATCTACCATCGTATCCATTCCTATATAAGATCCAATATTCACGTAAGAAGGCATAAGAACAACACCAGGGGAAATATAAGATCCATAACGAGCTATCGCTGGAGGGACCACACGAATTCCTTTTTCTTTGAATTTATTCTTAACCGGTATTTTATCATAAAATTCTAATGAACCAAATTCTATAACATTCATTTTTTTAATAGAAAAAAACATAACTATAGCTTGTTTAATCCACTCATGAACAATCCATTTTTCATTTAAACATTCTGATACTCTTATTGATCCTTTTTCTAGTAAATCAATTACATGACAAATTTTATCTTTAATAAAAGGATTTTTTGACCATTTTCCTTTTTCATTTATCCAAGCTCTCTCTATTTCTAGTTTCAGTTTATCCTTTTTCATATTTCATATACATAACATAAAAAATATTTATATAAAAAACAAAAGTAGCAAAATTAAATAATATAACAAGTATATATTTGTTCTAATGACAAAGATATTGGGAATAGATTACGGAAAAGTAATAACAGGTTTATCTATATCAGATACTTATGAAGTATTTTCATTTGGACTAAAAGCCGTTCCTACTAAAGAGCTAATGAGTTTTTTAGATTATTTTGTAGAGAAAAAAAAAATAAAAAAAATTGTAATAGGTTTACCTAAAACATTAAATAATAAAATTTCAAAAATAGAAAAGGAAATTCAAGGAATTATTTCTAAATTGAAAGAAAAACATCCTAAAATAATCATAGATAGAATAGATGAACGTTTTACATCTAAAATTGCTTTATCTACTATGATAGAATTAGGATTAAGAAAAAAAAAAAGAAGAAAAAAAATGCTTCTAAATAAAATTAGCGCTGTACTAATTTTACAATCTTATCTTTTAAGAAAAAACAAAAGAAAATAAATTATGATTTTACCTATAATTATTTATGGAAATCCAATTTTAAGAAAAAAATGTACAGAATTAAATTCTAATTTTTCTAAAAATAAAATTAATGAATTAATAAAAAATATGTTTGAAACCTTACATAAGGTACAAGGAATTGGTTTAGCTGCTCCTCAAATAGGAAAAAATATACGACTGTTTGTGGTAGACACTACATATTTTTCAGAAAAAAAAAAAATTAATTTTAAAGAAGTTTTTATTAACGCAAAAATATTGAAATACCATGGGATAGAAAGTAAATTTAATGAAGGATGTTTGAGTATTCCTGGTTTTATGGGTTATGTGAAAAGAAAATCTTTTGTATCTATAGAATATTATGATCATAATTGGAAAAAAAAGAAAAAAACCTTAAAAGGTATATGTTCTAGAGTAGTTCAACATGAATATGATCATATTGAAGGAAAATTATTCATAGATTATTTTCCTTTTAATAATAAGAGAATAATAGAAAATAAATTAAATTTAATTAAGAAATCTTTTTAAGAAGCAGTAATATCTCTTACTATTTTTTTAAATGTGTTTGAATCATTGATTGAAATATCAGATAAAAATTTTCGATTAATCTTAATACCTTTATCAGAAATTATTTTCATAAATTTAGAATACGATAAGCCATACAAACGTACTCCAGAATTGATACGTTGAATCCAAAGGGATCTAAAATATCTTTTTTTTCTTTTTCTTCCTGAATATGAATATTTTAAAGATTTTTCTACTGCGTTTTTAGCGACTGTATAAACCTTACTTCTTGCTCCATAAAAACCTTTTGCAGATTTAAGTATTTTTTTTCTCCTTTTTCTCGAAGAAACAGAATTTGTAGATCTTGGCATATTTGTATCTAAATTTGTTTTTTTACATTTTTTTTATCTGAATTTTTCAATAAAAAAAATTTAGATAAATTTCGTTTTCTTTTTTTAGATTTTTTTGTTAAAAGATGATTTTTAAACGCACATTTTCTTTTTATATGACCATTATCCGTTTTCTTAAATCTTTTTTTTGATCCTGATTTTGTTTTTAGTTTAGGCATCAATTAATTAAATTTTTTTTGGAGTTAAGATCATATACATTCTTTTTCCTTCCATTACAGGCATTTGTTCTACTTTTCCATATTCTTCAATTTCTTCTGCAAATTTCAATAATTTTATCTTTCCTTGATTTTTATATACGATAGAACGCCCTTTAAAAAAAACAAAAACTTTTACTTTATCTCCTCTCATTAAAAACTTCTCAGCACTTTTTATTTTTACTCGACCATCATGATCTCCTATCTGTGGACCAAATCTAATTTCCTTAGTATTTATTTTCATTTGTTTTGCTTTAAATTGCTTTTTCTTTTTCTTTTGCTCATACAAATATTTCTTATAATCCAGTATTTTACATACCGGTGGATTTAGTTTAGGATTTATTTCTACTAAATCCAATTCTCTATCCATCGCAAATTGAATAGCCTCTTCTATAGAATAAATACCATTCTTCACTATATCTCCAACTAATCTAATTTTAGGTGAATCAATATGATTATTAATTCGATGTAACTCTTTTTTTTGTGTAAAAGGACGATAAATTCTCTTTTTTTTATGTCCTCTAGAAAATTTCTTTTTTATAACTTTATAAATTTAATTAGTTTCTTTAAAAATTATATCTATTCCATTGGAAATAGAAAATAAACCAACATGACCAAAACCATGACGACGTAATGAAATCATCTCATTTTTTTCTTCTTTTTCTCCTAATATAATCATATAAGGTATTTTTGTTTCTTCAGAATCCCTTATTTTTTTAGAAATTTTTTCATTTCTACTATCTATAGAAACACGAATATTATGATTCAACATTAAATTTAAAATTTTTTTGGCATAAAAAATATATTTATCACTAATAGTTAGAATTACTGCTTGATTAGGAACTAACCACAATGGTAAATCTCCATTAGTATGTTCTATAAGAATAGCGATGATTCTTTCCAAAGAACCAAAAGGGGCTCTATGTATCATGACAGGGCGTATCTTTTCATTATTTTTATCTTTATAAGATAAACCAAATCTTTCCGGTAAATTATAATCAACTTGAATTGTACCTAATTGCCATTCTCTATCCAAAGAATCTTTTATAATAAAATCTAATTTTGGACCATAAAAAGCTGCTCCTCCATAATGAATAGTGGCTTCTATATTTTTCTCTTTTACAGTTTTAAGTATAGATTCTTCAGCTAATTTCCAATTTTTATCAGATCCAATATAATTATTAATGTTTTTTCTATCTCTCAAAGAAATTCTTACTGTATATTTTAAAAAACCTAGATGACGAAAAACCACAAAAATTAAATTAATAACTTTTTTAAATTCTTCTGACAATTGATCTTCTGTACAAAAAATATGTGCATCATCTTGTGTAAAAGATCTGACCCTAGTTAGTCCATGAATCTCTCCACTTTTTTCATAACGATAAACTGTTCCAAATTCTGCAAAACGCTTAGGTAGATCTCTATAAGACCATTCTTGAGATCTGTAAACTTCACAATGATGAGGACAATTCATTGGTTTCAATAAAAATTCTTCTTCTTTACGAGGAGTTTGGATTGGTTTAAAACTATCTTTTCCATATTTATCCCAGTGACCACTCGTTACATATAATTTTTTATGTCCAATATGTGGAGTTATTATCATTTCATATCCTGATTCTTTTTGAATTTTAGTCAAAAAATCTTCCAAATTTTTTCTGAGAATTGTTCCTCTAGGGAGCCATAAAGGTAACCCCATTCCAACTCTATCTGAAAAAGTAAAAAATTTTAATTTTTTACCGATTTTCCTATGATCGGAACTATAATTTTTTTTTAAGGAAGAAACTGAAGATTTATCCATTTCAAAAAAAAAACTTCTGCATAATTTTTTCTGTACCCAAATAAGATACAAGTTTTTTTTATTATAAGGTCCTTATAATATAGAAAATTTTCCGTAAAAAATCCAATTATCTACACAGATATTTGATTATTTTTTATTTCAATTTTTTATTACTTCTAAGTAGAGGACCAAGAACGTGTCGTTTTAATTGCTTTTTTCCATCCTCTAATTCTCTCTATACGACTCGACATTCCTTTTGGTTCAAAAACTTCTTCTAATTGCCACTTATCTTGAATATCTTCAAGACTAGTCCAGTAATTAACAGCAAGTCCAGAAAGATAAGCAGCTCCTGCTGCTGTTAATTCAGATATTTTTGATTTTACTACTTTTACATTTAGAATATCAGATTGAAATTGCATTAATAATTTATTAACTGTAGCACCTCCATCTACACGAAGTTCTTTTATTGAAATACCTGAATCAGATTCCATTGCCTTTAAAACATCCATATTTTGAAATGCTATACTTTCTAATGCCGCACGAACAAAATGTGCTGAAGAAGTCCCTCTAGTAATTCCTACAATCGTTCCTCTAGCCTTTTGATCCCAATAAGGAGCGCCTAAACCTGAAAAAGCAGGGACCATATACATTCCTTCTGTATTTTCAACAGATGAAGCTAATTTTTCTGCTTCACTTGAAGACAAAAGTAAACCTAAACCATCTCTAAGCCATTGCACTACAGCCCCAGCAATAAAAACACTTCCTTCTAAGGCGTACTGTACTTTATTTTTTATTTTCCAAGCGATAGTCGTTATCAAATTATTATGAGAAAAAACAGGATTTTCTCCTACGTTCATTAACATAAAGCAACCTGTTCCATAAGTGTTTTTAACCATTCCAATTTTAGTACACATCTGACCAAAAAGAGAAGCTTGCTGATCTCCAGCAATTCCGGATATAGGAATTTGATGTGATAAAATATGACCAGTAGTATAACCAAAAATTTCACTAGATGATTTTACTTCAGGCAACATGGTTCTTGGAATATCAAATAATTTAATCAAATCTGGATCCCAACTTAATGTATGAATATTAAAAAGCATTGTTCTAGAAGCATTCGTAACATCTGTTACATGAATTTCTTTTCCAGTTAAATTCCATATTAACCATGAATCTATAGTACCAAAAGCTAATTCTCCAGAATTAGCTTTATTTCTTGCTCCTGGAACATTTTCTAATATCCATTTTATTTTAGTAGCAGAAAAATAAGGATCTATAATAAGACCTGTTTTTTTTCTAATCATTTCAGTTAAACCTTCACATTTAAGAAGATCACAATAATTAGATGTTCGTCTATCTTGCCATACAATAGCATTAAAAATAGGTTCTCCTGTTCTCCTATTCCATACAACAGTTGTTTCTCTTTGATTTGTAATACCTATAGAAATAATATTTTCTCCTTCTAAATTTGCCTTTAAAATTGCTTCTAAAGCAACGGAAGCTTGAGTAGACCATATTTCTTCTGCATTATGTTCTACCCATCCAGGATAAGGATAAATTTGTGTAAATTCTCTTTGAGCTACGGAAATAATATTTCCAATTTTATCAAAAATAATAGCTCTAGAACTAGTTGTTCCTTGATCTAATGATAGCACATATTTTTTCATAAACATATAATGATGATAATGGTATTATTGAATTGATACTACTCTATCTATTATGACTTCTAAAAATGTTAGGCTATTGGATAATAGTATTGCATAGCTAACTTTTTGAAAGTATCTATCTGTTTTTTCTCCCATTCTTGATCTAGAGAAAGTTCTTTAGCCATTAACGCTGCTACTCGTGGTGCTATATCTATCGCTACTTTAGCGTTTAAAAATAATAAACGGGTTCTTCTTGCCAAAACATCTTCTATGGTTCTAGCCATCTCATATCGAACCATCCATATCACTTCTGCGTTTGTACAATAATACGGTTTTTTAGATATAAAGTTCTCTCCTAATAAAGGATTTTCCTCTATTATATTTTGAATATGAAATTCATCTTCTCCATATTTTTTCCAATGTAAATTATGATTTTTCCATGAAGAAATAGATCCATAAATTTTAAGATCTTTTGTTTTAGAAAAAACTTTATTTAATTTTCCTATCTTAATAGCTTTATTTACAGTATCTTCAGCCATTTTTCTATATGTAGTCCATTTCCCCCCTATTATAGTAATTAATCCGGATGGACTAATCATAAGTTTATGAGATCGAGAAATATCTTTAGCAGCAGCAGAAGAAGAATATGTTCTAGGAACAAATAGAGGACGTAAACCTGAAAAAGCACTTAGTATATTATTTTTTTTTGGAGTATATAAAAAATATTTTTCAAAAGTATGTAAAATAAAATCTATTTCTTGTTCCAAAGGTTTAGGATCAAGAATACATTTATCTAAAAAAGTATCTGTTGTTCCTACTAAAACATGATCATACCATGGAACACTAAACAAAATCCTTCCATCTGAAGTTTTTGGAATCACTATAGCGTTAGAACTACTAAAAAAAGATTTATTTAAAACAATATGTGTTCCTTGACTAGGTTTTATTAAAATAGGCCATGTAAATTCATCCATTTTTAAAATAAAATCGGAAAAAACACCTGTTGCATTGATTACTGTTTTTGAATAAATAGAATAATTTTTTTTTGTTTCAAGATCACAAGCTATAACCCCTGATGTTTTTCCTTTGATCTTAATAAGATTTTTAACTTGAAAGTAATTTAATAAAATTCCTTTCTTTTGAACACATGTTTGTGCTATATTAATAGCTAAACGAGAATCGTCAAATTGTCCATCATAATATAAAATTCCTCCTTTTAAATTATCAGGTTTAATTTCAGGAAATGTTTTTATCATTTCGTTTTTTGATAAAAACTTTGATGGGCCAAAGCTTAGAGATCCAGCTAACCATTCATAAATTTTTAATCCAGTCCAATAAAATATCCCCATATTCCAACTAAATATTGGAATAACAAATTTTTGTCTTTTTACTAGATGAGGAGCATTTTTTAATAAAAAACCTCTTTCTTTTAAAGCCTCATAAACTAATTTTATATTTCCTTGAGCCAAATATCTTATACCTCCATGAATTAATTTAGTACTTCTGCTAGAAGTTCCTTTGGAAAAATCGTTTTGTTCTAAAAGAAGAGTTTTATATCCTCTAGAAGCTGAATCTAAAGCTATTCCTAAACCTGTAGCCCCACCACCAATAACAACAATATCCCAATGATTTCTTTTATTTAATATTTCTAAAAATCTATCTCTATTTAAAAAACCTTTCATCATGACTGCTTCTCTTTCATATAAATCCATAAGTAAAGTAAGAAAAAATGGAATATTCTTCTTCTTTGGATTAATAAAATATGTTTCATATTAATAAAACGAACAAAATTAAAAATGTTTCTTTTGAAAAGAAAATTTTATGATAAACTTTGTTTAGTTATCATTTTCGATAAAAAATCTTTGATTAATCTTGATCCTGATTTATCATTAAGGCTTTTCATAACTTTACTAATCTTATCAAATTGTTTTAAAAAAAGATCTATTTCTCTCAATGATACTCCAGATCCCTTTGAAATTCTTTTTCTTCTTTTTATATTATTTAGTGATTTAGGATTATTTCTTTCATATGGAGTCATAGAAAAAATTATAGATTCTACATTTTTAAAAGAATCCTTTTTTTCATTATGAAAATCCAAAAAATTTTCCATTCCAGGAATCATGGAAAAAATATTTTTAATACTTCCTATTTTTTTTATTCTTTTAATTTGTTCCAATAGATCTTCAAAATTAAAACGATTTTTGGAAATTTTTTTATATATTTTTTTAGTTCTTTCTTCATCAAATTGTTCCTGAACTTTTTCAACTAAAGAAACTATGTCTCCCATTCCTAAAATTCTATTGGCTATTCTTTCTGGATAAAAAATTTCTATATTTTCTATTTTTTCTCCATTACTAATGAATTTAATAGGTTTTCCAATAACACTAGACATGGTTATAGCGGCTCCACCCCTGCTATCTCCATCTAATTTTGTCATAACAATACCATCAAATTCGATAAACTTTAAAAAGTTCTTAGCAGTATTTATTGCATCTTGCCCCGTCATAGAGTCCACTATAAATAAAGTTTCATCTGGTTTTGAAAAATGATAAATTTTTTGAATTTCGTTCATCATCATTTGATCAATAGATAACCGACCTGCAGTATCAATAATAATCACATTATGTTTGTTCTTTTCAGCATAAAGAATAGATTTTTCAATAATTTCTATTACATTTTTATTTTCTTTTAAAAAGAAAACAGGAAGATTTACTTTACTGGATAAGATATTTAATTGGTCTATAGCTGCAGGACGATAAACATCAGCTGCTACTAATAAAGGATTTTTATTTTCTTTTTTTCTTAAAAAGAAAGCTAATTTGGAAGAAAACGTAGTTTTTCCGCTTCCTTGTAATCCACAAACAAGAATGACAGAAAGACGATCAGAAGATATTTTAATTTTTTCTATATTCTCTCCCCCCATAATATCCACTAATTCGTCATATACTAATTTAACAATTAAATTTTTTGGATTTAAAGAAGTAGGAACTTTTTTTCCTATTGATTTTCTTCTAACATTTTGAACAAAATTTTTAGCTATTTTATAATTAACATCAGCTTCAATTAAAGATCTACGAATTTCTTTCATAGTTTCAGCTATGTTTACATCCGTAATTTCGCCATCCCCCTTTAAAATGTGAAAGGCTTTACTAAATTTTTTTCGCAAATTTTCAAACATGATTGTCTATTGTTTTACATACGTTCAAGCATTTGAATACCTAATAAATTCATTCCAGATTTTAATACATTCCCTGTTACATGTATAATATTCATACAAATATTACTATGAATAATATTTAAAGGATCTATAATTTTTTTGTTTTGATATAAATGATTAAATGTTTTAGCTACTTCATAAATATAATTAGCTACTAAAGAAGGATTTAATTCATATGCTGATTTTTTTAATACAAATGGATATTTTTTTAGGATTTTAATTATATTTTTTTCATTTATATCCAATTTATCATTCAACCAATTTTGATTACTTAAGCTACATAAAATTATAAATTTTCTTTCGATAGAACGAATTCTAGAATAAGAATATTGAATATATGTTCCTGTTTTTCCTTTAAAATCTATAGATTTTAAAGGATCAAAAAGAATATTTTTTTTAGGATTTACTTGAAGAAAGTAATATTTTATAGCTCCTAAACCTATTATTTCTGCATTTTTTTCTTTTTCTTTTATCGATAGAAAAGATTTTTTTAAAAAATTTTTTTTAACAAGAGAAAACATTTCTAACATAAAACTATCGGCATCTATAATATTTCCTTTTCTTGATCCCATTTTTCCACTTGGTAAATAAACCATACCATAAGAAAGATGAATTAATTTTTTAACCCATATATATCCTAAACGTTTCAATATTTTAAAAAGAACTTTGAAGTGATAATCTTGTTCTTTTCCTACAATATAAATCAATTTATCTATTCTATATTTTTTAAAACGCATAACAGCAGTACCTATATCCTGTGTAATATATACAGATGTACCATCTGATCTTAATAAAAGTTTCTGATCAAATCCATCTTTAATTAAATTAATCCATATAGATCCGTCTTTTTTTTGAAAAAAAAAACCTTTTTGAAGACCATATCTTATAATAGATTTTCCTATTTCATATATGTTACTTTCATATTCTATTTTGTCAAATGTTATTCCTAATTTATCATAAGTGTCTTGAAACCCCTTATAAACCCATTCATTCATTTCTTTCCAAATTTTTCTTATTTTTGTGTCCCCATCCTCCCATTTTTTTAACATTTCTCTAGCCTCTTTTAATATTGGAATATCGTTTTCTTGATATTTTTTACTCTCTTCATTATAAATTTTATCAAATAAGTGATAATACATTCCAACAAAATGATCTCCTTTCATTCCTACACTATCAGGTTTTTCTCCCTTTCCTAATTTATTCCATGCTACCATAGATTTGCATATATGTATACCTCTATCATTCATAATTTGAATTTTTATAATCTTATATCCAACTATTTTAAATATACTAGATATAGAATAACCAATAAGACTATTTCTAACGTGACCCAAATGAAGAGGCTTATTAGCATTTGGAGAAGAGTATTCTATCATTACTTTTTTTTGGTCAGATAACTTTAAATCATAAAAATTTTTATTTAACATTTTTCTAAGAAGAAAAAGATAATAACCATCTTGATAAATAAAATTTAAAAAACCTCCTATAATAGAAAAACTAATTAATTCTTCTAATTTATTTTTAACAAAGCTTCCTATATCGATTCCAATACATTTTGGAGATCTTTTTAAGATATTAGATAAAGGAAATAAAACAAGAGTCAGATCTCCTTTATAAATTTTAGTATTATATTGAAAATCCAATTCAGGACAAGGGTTTAATTTATAAAGATAGTTGATGGATTCTTCAACTAATTTTTCTATAGGTGAAAAATTTTTAATCATAAATTGTTATAAAAATCTTTCTAATTTTAGTCTCCATCCAAAATAATCTTCCGATAAATTATGCTGTATATCTAATAATTTTTTTCTTAAAAAAAGAGATATTCTTTTTTTATCTGGTAGATTAGGTAAATAAAAATCTTCTTTTTTATAACTTATTTTTTGAAAATAATTTATGACTACAGCAGTTCCACAGCCAAATGCTTCTTGTAAATATCCTTTCTTTAATCCTTCTATAATTTCTGAAACAGTTAAAACTCTTTCTTCTGTTTTTAATCCTTCTTTTTTTGCTAAAGAAAGAAGACTCTTACAAGTAATTCCATTTAATATATTTTCATTTGCTAATGGTGTTATTAGTTTTTTTTTCAATAAAAAAAAGACATTCATGGTCCCTAATTCTTCAATTATAGTATGAGTAGAAGAATCTGTCCATAATATTTGGTCAAATCCTTCTTTTTGTGCTATCCTAGTTGGATAAAAAGAAGAAGCATAATTTCCAGCAGCTTTAGTAAAACCAATACCTCCTGAAGCGGAACGACTATATCTTTCTTCTATTTTTATTTTTAAAGGATACTGATAATAAATATCTGAAGGAGTTGATATTATCATAAATAAATAATTTTTAGATGGTCTGGCTGATAAGGCTCCATCTGTAGCGATTAAAAAAGGACGTATATATAAAGATTGTCCATATTTTCTAGGAATCCAATCTCTATCTAGATCTATTAATTTTTTTAAACCATTCATAAATATATGTTTTGGAATATTTGGCATTTCCAAACGTCTAGCAGACTTATTCATCCTTTTAAAATTATCTTCAGGACGAAATAAAAAAACTTCTTCATTGTGATCTTTATATGCTTTCATTCCTTCAAAAACAGCTTGTCCATAGTGAAAAACTAGAGTTTTTGGAGAAAATTCTATATTTTTAAATGGTGTAATTTTTGAATTTTTCCATTCTTTATTTTTAAATTCTGAATAAAACATATGATCCGAAAAATAATTTCCAAAAGGAATTTTATGGAAATCTATCATTTTTCTTCTGGAGTGTAAGATTTTTTCTATTTTCATAATAACAGTAAAAAAGAATTACTATCTTAGATCTTATCTTTTGATCAAAGATAGTACAAATAAAAATATTTTATAATACTATTAACGTTTCAAGTATTTTTAATTATATTTAAGGATATCAAATACTTTTTCTACAATATTTTCAACTGATGGTTTGGAAAAATAATCTCCATCAGAGCCATAAGGAGGTCTGTGTTCTTTAGCTGTAATTGTAGAAGGAGGACTATCTAAATAATAATAACCACCTTGATCTTCCAATATTTTTTGCAAAATAAAGGCGGATGCTCCTCCTGGAACATCTTCGTCAACTACTAGTAATCTATTTGTTTTTTTTAAACTTTTAACTATATCTTTTTTCAAATCAAAAGGTAATAATGATTGAACATCTATAATTTCAGTATCTATATTTAGATTATATAACTCTTTACTTGCTTCATGAACAATTCTCCAAGTAGAACCATAAGTTACAATAGTTATATCTTTTCCTATTCTTGTAACTTCTACTATTCCAATAGGTGTTTTAAACTCACCAAAGTTGATTGGAACTTTTTCCTTAATTCTATAACCATTTAGACATTCAATAACTATAGCTGGATCATCTCCACTCAATAAAGTGTTATAAAAACCTGCAGCTTTTACCATATTTCTTGGAACAAGGATAAAGATTCCTCTTAAATAATTAATAAGTCCACCCATAGGAGAACCAGAATGCCATATTCCTTCTAATCTGTGTCCTCTTGTTCTAATAATAACAGGAGCCTTTTGCCCTCCTTTTGTTCTATATTGTAAACAAGCAAGATCATCGCTCATTATTTGCAACGCATATAAAATGTAATCGACATACTGTATGTCTACAATAGGACGTAATCCACGCATAGAAAGACCTATTCCTTGGCCAAGAATAGTAGATTCTCGTATACCAGTATCAAAAATACGTGATTCTCCATATTTTTTCTGAAGTCCTTCTAAAGATTGATTAACATCTCCTATTTTCCCTACATCTTCTCCAAAGATTAAAAGATCAGGATATAATTCCAATAATTTGTCGAAATTATCTCTTAAAATAATTCGACCGTCCACTTCTATAATAGAGTGTTTATTATAAATTGGAAGAACCTCTTTAACGCTAATTGAAGAATTATCAGATTGACTATGTAAATGTGAAGAATAATTTTCTTGTTCTTTTTCATATGTTTCTTTAAACCATTTTACAAGCTTTTCTTTTTGATATGAATTTTCATTATAGAGTTTATAAATAGATTTTCTAATAATATGAAAAATTGATCTTTTTGTATGTATATATTGAATATTTAATAATTTATTAACATATTTATTGATCCATTTTTTATACGGAAATGTATATTCTAACTCTTTTAAGAAATTAATAGCCTCATTTTTTATTTTTTTTATAGGTTCTTGAAAAGAATTCCAAGCTATTTCTTTTTCTCGTAAAACATATTCTTTAGCTTCTTTTTCTATTTTTTCTAAAGAATTTATATCTGCTATATTATCTAGTTTTAGACTTCCTTCTGTTTTAAACTTAAGGTTTAAAATCCAATCTCTAAATTTTTTTATTCCATCGTTTTTCATTTCCCATTCCAAACGTTCTTTCGATTTATATCTTTCATGAGATGAAGATGTAGAATGTCCTTGTGGTTGAGTTAAATTTGTAACATGTATAACTACAGGAACATGTTCCCCACGAGCAACTTTATCTGCTTTAAAATACGTTTTTATAAGATCCATATAACTAGATCCATTAACACGAAATATTTCTATTCCATTTTCTTTTTTGGTTCTCTGAAATCCTAATAAAAGATCACTTAAATTCTTTTTCGAAAATTGATACTTATTAGAAACAGAGATCCCATATTCATCATCCCAAATAGACAAAATAATAGGTATTTGTAAAACAGAAGCGGCATTTACAGTTTCCCAAAATAATCCTTCAGAAATACTGGCGTTCCCAATAGTTCCAAAAGCTACTTCATTTCCCTTATGAGAAAATATTTTATGTGTTTTTTCTAAATTCTTAAAATTTTTGTAAATTTTTGAAGCTTGAGCTAGACCTAATAATCTAGGCATTTGAGATGCTGTAGAAGAAATATCTGAACTAGAATTTTTCTGAAAAATAAGATTCTTCCAACTACCATCATGATTTAAAAAACGTGTACCAAAATGAGAAGTCATCATTCTACCAGAAGAAGAAGGATCTGCTGATAAATCAGAATGAGCATATAATTGGGAAAAGAAACTTCTAACACTTAAAACTCCAATAGCCATCATAAAAGTTTGATCTCTATAATATCCAGATCTGAAATCTCCATTTTTAAAAATCTTAGACATAACTATTTGAGGAATTTCTTTTCCATCTCCGAATATTCCAAATTTAGCTTTTCCATTCAATACTTCTTTTCTCCCCAAAATACTAGCTTCACGACTAATTCTTGCTAGTTTATAGTCATTTAAAATTATTTTTTGAAAATAAAAAGAACTATTATACTTATTATTAATAATAAGATTATTAAGATCTAATATTTCATCACTTTGATTCATAATCTTTTTGATATTATTCATTTCATGAATAAAAATACGGTCATTTTCACTCATGAAATTTATGAACAACTTACAATAAGTAAGTTTATATTTGATAAATTGCTTAAAAAAAAAGAAAATGAAATATGATCTGTAATAAAATGATTGGAAAAATAACATTAGCAGTTATAAAACCTGATGCAGTTCAAAAAGGATATATAGGACCTATTATCTCTCATATAATTGATGCCGAATTTCATATAAAAGCTATAAAAACTACAGATTTATCCAAGAGTTCTGCTAAAATATTTTATGAAAAACATAGAGAAAATTCATATTTTCATTCTTTAATAGAATTTATGTCATCTGGACCAATAGTAACCATTCTTTTAGAAAAAGAAAATGCAGTGGAAGATTTTAGAAAATTAATTGGATACAGAGATCCAATTCACGCACAAAATGGAACGATACGTAAATTGTATGCAAGTTCTTTAGAGAAGAACGCAATTCATGGATCAGATAGTAATCAGAATGCTTTTAAAGAATGTAATTTTTACTTTTCAAATCAAGAAATTTTATAATTTTTAAATAAAAAATGAAAAAAAGTTTTTTAATATCTATTTATGCTATACTAATCTTTATTACTCTTATCATTTTTTGGATAATAGGAACATATAATAAACTAGTTAAATTAAATGAAAATGTAAAAACACAATGGAGTAAAGTAGAAAATGTTTATCAAAGAAGAATAGACTTAATTCCAAACCTAATACAAACGGTAAAAGGTTCTGCTGATTTTGAAAAAAAGACATTAACTCAAATAGTAGAAGCCAGAAGCAAAGCTACATCAATAAATATAAATCCAAATAACCTAAATCAAAATCAAATAAATAAATTTCAGAAAGCACAAGAAAGTTTATCTAATTCTATGAATAAACTATTATTAGTTATAGAAAATTATCCTTCTTTAAAATCAACACAAAATTTTTATGAATTTCAAAATCAATTAGAAGGAACTGAAAACCGTATTAATGTAGAAAGAAATCGTTTTAATGATGAAGTCAACCTTTTTAATATTGATAGAAATAAATTTCCAAAAATTATCATAGCAAATTTTTTTACTCAATTCAAAGAAAAAGGATATTTCAAATCTCAAAAAGAATCAGAAAAAACACCAATTGTGAATTTTACCGATTAGAAAAATTATAGAATGATCATCAAAGAATTTTTACCTAAGATGAAGAATATTATAGTGACAATTCAGTTTTTATTTTTATTTAGTTTAATATTTTTTACAAATTCAGTAAAAGGACAATTTAATATACCAAATAAACCAAAAAAAATATATCCCGTTAATGATTATGTAGGAATATTATCCGAAACGCAAATCAATCAATTGAATAAAAAGCTTATTCAATATCATAAAAAAACATCTACAGAAATTATAATTTCTATTATTCAAGATTTACGTGGAGAAGATCCAAATTATTTAGCTTCTAAATGGGGTAATAAATGGGGAATTGGAAAAACATATAAAAATAATGGAATAATTGTATTATTATCTATAAATGACAAAAAGATATCCATCCAAAATGGATATGGAATAGAACCATATGTTACTGATTTTTCAACCAAAAGAATTATACAAAAAATAACACCTTTATTAAAAAATAATCTTTATTACAAAGCAATAGATTTAAGTATAAAAGAAGTATTTAAAATCATGAAAAATGAATATGAAAATAAAAAAGTAAAAAATAATTTTCACAAAAAAAATTGGATATTTTATTTTTCTTTTATTCTACTTCTTTTATTTTTTTTTTATCAAAAACAAGGAATAGAACCTTCATTATTTAATCCTTTATTTCTTTCAAATATGTTCTTTTGGAATAAAAATTTTGATAATCAGGAAGAAAATGATTTTGATGAATTTGGAGAAGGTGGTGGAAATTTTGGAGGAGGTGGATCTAGTGGAGGCTGGTAATAATTTAATTAATAAATTTCTTTTTATTCAATAAAATATCCTCGAAATAAGATATTTTTTTCAAAGTATCATTTTCTTTTTTTTTCTCTTTTAACAAAATGGACTTTGGTACGGATTTTAAATATTGGTCATTACGTAAATTTTTACGTATAAAAGACAATAAATTATGAAGATACTTTATTTTTTTCTCTATATTAGAAATATTTATTTCTACAGAAGAAATTTTTTGATCTAAAAATAAAAAATATCTATCTGTCCCTAAGAAAAAGTAAAATAACTGTTTTTTTTCTTTCGGCTCTTTTGAAAGAAAATGAATTTTAGATATATTTTCCAATTTTAATATCACAGGATAAAATTCTTTTTCTTCTTCTTTCATGGAAAAGAAAATTAAACTTTCTTTATAAGGAATATGTATTTTATTTCGTATAAAACGTATTTTAGATATAATTTGAATAACTCTTTCAAAAGAAATTAATATATTTTTATCATAAGATTTTTGTTTAGGCCAAGAAGATATAATTAAAGCTTCTCCATTTTTTCTCTTCCTAAGAAGTGTCCAAATTTTTTCTGAAATGAAAGGAATATAAGGATGTAATAACTTTAATAAGTTTTCGAACCATTTAATGGTTTTTAAATACACATTTTCTGATATCTCCTTTTTACCATGAGGTGGTTTAACTATTTCGAGAAAAATTGAACAAAAATCATTCCAAACTAATTTATATATTATCATCAATGATTCATCCAATTTATATTTACGTATATTGTTTTCAAAAGTTTCTAAAACAGAGTAAAAACGATTTTCAAACCATAAAATTGCTTTCCCAGACGCTTCAGGAATAGCCTTTTTTTCTTCTATTTTCCAACTTTTTATTAAACGGAAAGCATTCCATATTTTATTTAAAAAATTTCTTCCTTGTAAACATATCTTTTCATCAAAATGAAAATCTTTTCCAGCACTAGAGAACATCATGATGCCCATTCGAACAGAATCTGCCCCATATTTATCAATTAATTCTACAAAATTTTGAGAATTTTCTAATGACTTAGATATTTTTTTATTTTCATCATCTCTTAAAATTCCAGTAAAATAAACATTTTTAAATGGTTTGTTTTTACGAAAAAAATATCCAGCCATAATCATACGTGCAACCCAAAAAAATAAAATATCCGAACCGGTTACCAGATTTTCAGTAGGATAATAATAAGATATTTCTTTACTGTTTGGTTTATAAAATCCATCAAATACAGATATAGGTAAAATCCAAGAAGAAAACCAGGTATCTAAAACATCTGAATCTTGTCTAATTTTATCTAAAGTTAAATTTTCATTTTTACTTTTATTTTTTGCTTGTTCTAAGGCTTCTTCTATATTAGAAGCTACGACGAAATCATTTATATGATTACCATAATAATAAACAGGAAGACGATGTCCCCACCATAATTGTCTAGATATATTCCAATCACGAATTTTATTCATCCATTGATAATATACTTTTTTAAAAGTATTTGGATAAAAGTTTATTTCTCCATTCTTAACTGCATTTATTGCATAGAAAGACATTTTTTTTGTTTTTAAAAACCATTGTAAAGACATTTTTTTTTCTACAACAGATTTCGTTCTTTCTGAAAAACCAATTTTATGTTGAATATTTTCTACTTTTTCTATATATCCCAATGAAGATAATTCTTTTATTACTTTTTTTCTCACTTTAAAGCGATCCATCCCTTGATAATGAAGTCCTTTATCATTCAGAGTAGCATCATCATTAAAAATGTTTATTATTTTTAAGTTGTATTTTTCAGATAGTATTTTATCATCCTCATTGTGAGCTGGAGTTATTTTTAAACATCCCGATCCAAAAGAAGGATCTACATAAGAATCTTGAATAATGGGAATAATCCTATTTACTATAGGAATAACAGCCTCTTTATTTTTGAAATGAAAAAAACGAAAATCATTTGGATGAAAACAAATAGCAGAATCCCCAAATACAGTTTCTGGACGAGTAGTTGCTATAGTAATACTATATTTTTCTCCTACTATTGGGTATTTAATATAAAATAGTTTGTCCTTCTTTTCTTCATAAAAAACTTCTTCATCAGATATTGTTGTTTTTGCTACTGTATCCCAATTAACTATACGATAACCTCTATATATATATCCCATTTTATATAAATCTATAAAAATTTTTTTTACAGATTTAGATAGTTTTTCATCCATTGTAAATTGAATACGATTCCAATCACAAGAACAACCTAATTTTTTTAATTGTTGAAAAATAATATTCTGATGTTTATCAGACCATTCATATACGTATGATAAAAATTTATTCCTTCCTATAAGAGTTTTGGATATTCCTCTTTGTTTTAATTGGTGAACAATTTTAGCTTCTGTAGCAATAGAAGCATGATCTGTTCCAGGAATCCAACAAGCATTATATCCCTTCATTCTTGCGTACCTAATTAAGACATCCTGTATAGTATTATTTAACAGATGTCCTATATGTAAAATTCCAGTTATGTTAGGAGGAGGCATTAATATCGTATAAGATTTCTTTTTTTCCTCTGGAAAAGAAAAAAAATAACCACCCTTCATCCAATAATGATAAATTTTTTCTTCTACAAATTTTGGATCATATTTAATTGGAATAATATCCATACTTATTTAATAATATATAAAAAATTGAAATATAAATGAAATTTATACTTATTTCAGCAGTATCTACCAATGGTTATATAGGAAAAAATAATAAATTGATGTGGTATTTACCTAACGATTTAAAACATTTTAAGAAAATAACATATGGAGAAACAGTTCTTATGGGAAGAAAGACTTTTGAATCTATTGGAAAGATACTCCCTGGAAGAAGGAATATTATATTAACAAAAAAAAAAAAAATTATTTATTTAGAATTAAATAAAAAGAGTAAAAATACTAAAATTTTATCTTCTTTAAAAGAAGTTTTTAGTTTGAAAAACTATGAAAAAATATTTGTTATAGGAGGTCAAAAAATTTATGAATCTATGATAGATAAAGCAGAAAAAATAGAATTGACTCTGGTTCATAAAAAATTTTATGGGGATAAAAAATTTCCAAAAATAGATCCAAAAAATTGGGAAAAAAAACATGAAATCCTATTCAAAAAGGATAAAAACCATTCATATGATTACAGTTTTATTCGATATGAAAGAAAAAAAACAAGAATAAAATGAATTATTCTCTTCTATCTAATTCTTTTTTTATTTTTGCGGCAAGTTCATAGCATTCATTCACTACTGCATGATTTAATAAAATATTAAGATCTTTTTCTGTCATATTTTCTAAATCTTGTTCACTTTTTTCTTTTTTTAATAAAATGGTATTATTATCCATTTCTTCTTCTAAGACGTACGTATTATTTTCTTTTTTATCTTTCATTTTTTTATCAAAGGAAATTCCATTTTCAAAATAAATACCAGCTTTATCAAAAATATCTTTTGTCGTATAAATAGGAGCTTTAAATCTGACAGCTAATGCAACTGCATCGGATGTTTTAGAATCTATTTTATGTTCTTTTTTATCTTCATCAGAATTATTTGTTTCGAATAAAATATAAGAAAAAAATATACCATTTACTAATTTGTATATTACCACAGCCTTTAAATTAATATGAAAAAGTCTTGCAAAGGTCAGAAATATATCATGCGTGAAAGATCGAGTTGTATCTCTTCTTCCTCCTAAAGCATAAGCTATAGATTGAGCTTGTAAACTTTCAATTATAATAGGAAGTTTGATTCTTCCAGATTCTTCCTCTAACAATAGAACATATATTCCAGATTGAATTTGACTTAAGGATATTCCACGTATAGCTAATCTGATTAGTTTTTCCATAAATATATTATGATATCTTATGCCACTTTTCAAATATACTAAAAATTTGAAAGTTAATTTTATGAATTATTCATTATTAAAAAAATAATAGATAACTCTATCCATAGATGTTAGAATAATTTTTTTCTTCAGAAAAAAATTAAGATTAGGATAGTTTAGAATAATATAATATGAAGATAGGAAAAGACTCAAAATACTTATATATAAAAATAAAAATTATTAGCAACATATTTATATCTTTGACATCTGTTATTATATAATTGAATCATCATAATCGTATTTCTATTCTATTTATCAAACATTGTATAAAACAATAATGAAAGAAAAAACTTTTCGTGAAGTAATAGCGGAAGCTATGAGTGAAGAAATGAGAAAAGATAAAACAATATATCTTATGGGAGAAGAAGTTTCTCAATATAATGGAGCATATAAAGCTTCTAAGGGGATGCTAAAAGAATTTGGATCAAAAAGAGTCATTGACACTCCTATATCTGAATTAGGTTTTTCTGGTATTGGTGTAGGTTCGGCTATGAATGGATGTAGACCTATTATTGAGTTTATGACTTTTAATTTTTCTTTGGTTGCTATGGATCAAATTATAAATAATGCAGCAAAAATACGTTATATGAGTGGAGGACAATGGACCATTCCTATTGTTTTCAGAGGGCCTACAGGATCTGCAGGACAATTAGGAGCTACACATTCTCAATCTTTTGAAAGTTGGTTCGCTAGTTGTCCAGGACTAAAAGTAATAATTCCATCTAATCCTTATGACGCTAAAGGTTTATTAAAATCAGCTATACGAGATGAAAATCCAGTTATTTTTATGGAATCTGAGCAAATGTATGGAGATAAAATGATGATACCAGAAAAAGAATATATCCTTCCAATTGGAAAGGCTGATGTAAAAAAAAAGGGAACTGATATTAGTTTAGTCTCTTTTGGAAAAATTATGAAATTAGCTTTAAGAACAGCAAATATTTTGGAAAAGGAAAATATTAGCGTAGAAGTAATAGATCTTAGGACTTTACGCCCATTAGATTACGAATCTATCCTATTATCTGTCAGAAAAACAAATCGTTTAGTAATTTTAGAAGAATCCTGGCCTTATTCTTCAATCTCTTCCGAGATTTCATACATAATTCAAAAAAAAGCTTTTGATTATCTTGATGCCCCTATTAACAGAATTACTTTACTTGATACACCTGCACCTTATGCATATAATTTGATTAAAACTTGGTTCCCTAGTGAAAAAAAAATTATACAATCTATCAAAAATACTCTTTATATCATCTAGTAGATAGCTTTAACTATCTCATAAATGTTTTCTGGTTTATCCATAGTGTAATAATGAATAACTTCTACCCCAGAATCTCTTAATTCTTTAGATTGTTGTATAGCCCATTCAATTCCAATTTTAAACACTATTTTTTTATTTTTTGCTTGTTCTACTTCTTTTACTAATTCGTTAGGAATATTCAAATAAAAACGAGAAGGAAGACTATTCAATTGTTTTTTAGAAGAAATAGGTTTTATTCCTGGAATGATAGGAATAGATATTCCTTCTGATCTACATTTTTTCACGAAAGAAAAATATTTTTTATTGTCAAAAAACATTTGAGTTACAATATAATTTGCCCCTGCATCTACTTTTTTCTTTAAAAAAAATAAATCGCTTTCCATATTTGGCGCTTCAAAATGTTTTTCTGGATATCCAGCTATTCCAATACAAAAATCAAAAAAATCAGAGTTTTTTTTTTCTAAAATTTTATCTATATATTTTCCTTTATTCAAGTTTTGAACTTGTTCAACCAATTCTACAGCATATTTGTGACCGTTTTTTTTCGAAAAAAAACTTTTTTCTGATTGTATAGGATCTCCTCTTAAAATTAAAACATTATCGATTCCTAAAAAATTTAAATCTATTAAAGCATTTTCTGTCATCTGTCTATTAAAACCACCACAAATAAGATGTGGAACTGCATCTATTCCATATTTATTCATAATAGCGGCACAAATACCCACGGTTCCTGGACGTTTAAAAATAGTTCTTCTCTGCAAAAGTCCATTATCTTTTTCTACATAAATAAATTCCTCACGATGGTATGTCACATCAATAAAAGGAGGTTTAAATTCCATTAATGGATCCAAAGTATAAAAAATATCCTTTATATCATGTCCTCTTAAAGGAGGTAAAATTTCAAAAGAAAACAAACTTTTTTTTGCTAGATTTATATGATCAGTTACTTTCATAATAATAAGAAAATCAACAAATTTTTGTTATTTAATATGATGAAACCCTGTATAAGGAATCAAAACTTTAGGTATATTAATTTGATCAATTGTTTGATTGTTTTCTAATAAAGCGGCCATTATACGTGGTATAGCTAAAGAACTCCCATTGAGAGTATGACACAATTCCACTTTACCTTCTTTATTTTTGTATCTTAGATTTAGTCTTTTGGATTGATAATTAGTACAGTTAGAGACGGAACTTACTTCAAGCCATTTTTTTTGTGCCATAGAATAAACTTCAAAATCATAGGTAATAGAAGAAGAAAAACCTAAATTTTTTCCTATTAAACGGATAATACGAAAAGGTAACTTTAAAGAAAGTAAAATATTTTTAACATGTAAAATCATTTCATCTAAATAATAATAAGAAGTTTCAGGTGTTGTAATTTGAATAATTTCTACTTTTTCAAATTGATGTAACCTGTTTAATCCTCTTACTTTAGATCCATAAGAACCAGCTTCTCTTCTAAAACAAGAAGTATAAGTAGTTGACTTTATAGGTAAATCATTATAATTAAGTAAGTTATCTCTATAACAATTCATAAGAGGAATTTCTCCCGTTGGGATGAGATAAAGATGATCTTTTTCTATAAAATACATCTGTCCTTCCTTATCCGGAATTTGTCCTGTTGAATATCCAGATTTTTCCTGAATAAGATAAGGTAGAGAATATTCTTTATATGAAGCTTGTATATTTTTATCTAAAAAATATTGTATTAAACTTCTTTGTAGTTTAGCCCCTTTTCCAATATATACAGCAAAACCAGATCCACATATTTTTGTTCCCAAAAATAAATCAAATAGATGAAATTTTTTAGACAATTCCCAATGAAATAAAGGCTTGTTCATTTTTAGATGAAAAAGATCTCCTTCTTGAAAAAGAATATCTTCTTCTTTAAAATCTTTTTTTACTAATTTATTAGGTATATTAGGTATTTTGTTTAATTTATCTTCTAAAGAATCAATGATATTTTTTAATTGAAAATAAAGATTCTTTTTTTTTTCTTTTAAAAAAAGAGAATTCATTTTTAATGAATGAATTTTATCTACTTCCTCGTTCTTTTTTCTTTTTAAAAGAATTCCTATTTCTTTTGAAATTTTATTTTCTATTTTTAAGATTTTATTAAAATTATATTGAACTTTTTTCTTTTTTTTATCCAAATTTAAAATATCATCAATTAAATTTTTTTTTGGAAAATTTCTTTTTTCTAATCCTAATAAAATTTCTTCCTTATTTTTACGTATAAAAGAGATTTGAAGCATAATAATATGAAAATCCTATTTCAAACTGCTTTAATATACAAATAATATATTTTTTATATTTGCATGATGTGTAAATATTTTTTTCAAAAAAAATTTGATCAATATTTTTTAAAAGATAAAAATATAGCTAAAAAAATAGTCAAATGTCTTTCTTTTAAAAATTATGACACAGTAGTTGAAATAGGACCAGGTTTAGGAATATTAACTCGTTACTTATTAACACCTTATCACAAAGTTTTATTAATAGAAATAGACAAAGCTTTAATTTTTTTTTTAAAAAAATTTTTAGAGATTCCTAGAGATCAAATTATACATGGAGATTTTTTAAAATGGAACCCAGAGGAAATAAATCTTCAAAATTTCGCAGTGATTGGAAATTTTCCCTATAATATTTCTTCCAAAATTTTATTCCATATATTGAAATATTACAAATATATACCTGAATGTATAGGAATGTTTCAAAAAGAAGTAGCAAAACGTATAGTTTCTCCTAAAGGAAATAAAACTTATGGAATTCTATCTGTTTTAGTACAAACGTTCTATGATGTAAAGTATTTATTTACTGTAAACAAACATGTTTTTTATCCTATCCCAAACGTACAATCAGCTGTTATATATTTGAAAAGAAAAAAAATCAAAAAAAATTTGAATAAAAATCTTTTATTCCAATGTGTAAAAGTTGCTTTTAATCAAAGAAGAAAAATATTAAAAAATTCTTTACATAATTTTATTAAGAAAAATACAATTCCATATGAATATGAAATTCCATTTTTGAATAAAAGAGCAGAACAATTATCTGTAATAGATTTTATTCAATTAACAAAAGAAATAGAAAAAAGAAAATGACTAAATTATTAAATGGAGAAAAATTGGCTATCAGTATTAGAAAAGAAATTTCTAAAGAAATAAAAACATTGATATTAGATAAAAAAAAACGTCTTCCTCATCTTGGAATTATTTTGTTAGGAGATAACAGTTCTAGTATAACATATGTCAATAGCAAAATAAAAGAATGTAAAAATATAGGAATACAATCATCTTTAATACATTTACCAAATAATAGTCCTGAATATAATTTAATAAAAGAAATTGAAAAAATGAATAATGATCCATTAATAGATGGTTTTATTGTTCAATTACCTCTTAAAAAACATATAAACACGGATAAAATCATTATGTCTATCAATCCAAAGAAAGATGTAGATGGATTCCATCCGGAAAATTTTGGAAAAATTTCTTTAAATATGAAAGCTTTTTTTCCTGCTACAGCATTAGGAATACTATCTATTCTGGATAGATATAAAATAAAAATATCCGGTAAACATACTGTAGTAATAGGGAGAAGTCGTATTGTTGGAAGGCCTATTAGCATCTTATTAAGCAGAAAAAACAATAGAATAGGAAACAGTACCGTTACTATCACTCATAGTTATACTCCAAACATAGATTTTCATACAAAAAAAGCTGATATTGTTATAACAGCTGTAGGTATTCCTGGTTTTTTGAAAGGAAAAATGATTAAAAATGGGGCTGTAGTTATAGATGTAGGATTAACAAAAATAGAAAAAAATGGAAAAAAATCCTTATTAAAAGGAGATGTTGATTTTAATACTGTTTATGGAAAAGCTTCATATTTAACTCCAGTTCCAGGAGGAGTAGGACCTATGACAAAAATTATGCTTATAAAAAATACTTTGATAGCAGCTTTGAATAATAGATAAATGAAGTCTACTACTAGAATTATTTTTCCTATTAAAGAAATTTTCCATTCTATACAAGGAGAAGGTTTTTATTCTGGAATATCTGCATATTTCATTCGTTTAGAAGGATGTAACATTCAATGTGATTGGTGTGATACAAAAAATAGTTGGAAAATAAAAAAAAAGGATTTTTTAACAGTTACTCAAATCGTAAATCAAATAGAGGATAAAGTAAAAACTGTTGTTATTACGGGGGGTGAACCTACTATGTGGAATTTATCCCTATTAACAAAAATTTTGAAAAAAAAAGGACATTCTATTCATATTGAAACGTCTGGAAGTTATCCTATTTATGATAAAAATATAGATTGGATTACTCTTTCCCCTAAAAGAAAAAAACTTCCCCTAAAAGAAAATTATCGAAAAATGAATGAACTAAAAATTGTGATTTGTAATGAACATGATTTTTCTTTTGCAGAAGAACAAGCAATTCATGCTAAAAAATCCAATTGTGTCTTTATTTTACAACCTGAATGGAAGGAAAATAAAAAAATATTACCAAAAATAATTTCCTATATAAAAAAAAATCCTAAATGGAAAATTAGCCTTCAAATTCATAAAATATTAAATATCCCCTAATATATATAATGAAGTTATTTTTTATAAAAAGATCTATTTTCTAATAGATCTATTACATCTTGTAAAAAAAATCCTTTTTTCTGCAAAAGAATAAGATAATGAAATATTAAATCTGCAGATTCATTTAAGAAAAGACTATCATTAGAATCTTTAGATTCAATAATCATCTCTACTGCTTCTTCTCCCAATTTTTGGGATAGTTTATTAATTCCTTTTTTAAATATTTTAAAAGTATAAGAATTTTTATCTTTTTTTTTTATTTTATTGGAAATTATATTTTCTAAACAAAATAAAAAATTTTTCTTATTCTCTTCTTTCCAGCAAGTATCTGTTCCTTTGTGACAAGTAGGCCCTATCGGTTTTACTTTGATTAACAATGCATCTTCATCACAATCTACTAAAACTTTTTTAATTAAAAGAAAATTTTTACTTATTTCACCTTTTGTCCATAATCTTTTTTTAGATCTACTATAAAAGGTTATTTTTTTTTCTTCTATACTTTTTTCGTAAGCATCTTCATTCATATAACCAAGCATAAGAACTTTATCCGATTGATAATCTTGAATAATTACAGGAATTAATCCATTTTTTTGAAATTTTATTTTTTCTTTTTGAAAAAAATTCATTGTATTAAAAATCTATCATTTATTTATTATTCATCTATTCATGAATCCTAACAGGAATCTGATTGTATTTAAGATAATATTTTAGTTCTGGTATTTTAATCTCTTCATAATGAAATACGCTAGCAGCTAAGGCAGCGTCTGCTTTTCCATCCTTAAAAATATGATAAAAATCTTCTAATTTTCCAGCCCCACCTGAAGCTATAACAGGAGTAATTAAATGTTCAGAAATTTTTTTAGTTATATCCAAAGCAAATCCATTTTTTGTACCATCGTGATTCATTGAAGTTAATAATATTTCTCCAACGCCTCTATTTACTCCTTCTTTAGCCCATTCAAAGGCCTTTCTTTTAGTTGGTATTCTTCCTCCATTTAAATAAACTATCCATTCATTTTCTTCATATTTCGTATCAATAGCTAAAACAATGCATTGACTTCCAAACCTATTAGAAAGTTTTTCTAAAATTTTTGGCTGATTGAATGCTGCAGTATTAATAGATATTTTGTCTGCTCCAGCATTTAATAATAATTCTACATCTTTTTCTCCTTGTATTCCTCCCCCTACTGTAAAAGGAATATTAATATGACGAGATATTTCTTTTACCAAACTAGACAATGTTTTACGTTTTTCATTTGTTGCTGTAATATCTAAAAAAATTAATTCATCTGCTCCTTGTTTGGTATACCATTGCCCTAATTCTACAGGATCCCCTGCATCTCTCAAATTTTTGAAATTAACTCCTTTAACTGTTCTTCCATTTTTTATATCCAAACAAGGAATAATACGTTTAACTAACATAATACAAAGAATAATTTTACTATTTATTTGTTCCATTTTATAAGTTCTGAAAACGGTATTTTATTTTCATATATCGCTTTTCCTATAATTACACCATGACAACCTAAGATTTCTAATTTTTTTAAATCCTCTATATTACTTACCCCTCCACTTGCAATAATTTCTATCTCTGGAAATTTATCTATGATTTTCTTATATAGAGAAAAAGAAGGTCCAGAAAGAATTCCATCTTTTTGAATGTCTGTGCAAAAAATTTTTTTTATTCCATGACTTATTTTTTTTTTTAAAAAATCAAAAAATGGAATTTTATATAATTTAGTCCAACCATTGATTGCTATATTATAATTTTTTACATCTACACCAAGAAGTATTTTTTCTCCTCCATAAATTTTAATCCATTTCTTCAAAAGAAGTGGTTTTTTTACAGAAATACTACCAATTGTAGCCATATTACTTCCATTTTCAAATACTGTACGTATATCATCATCTGTATGTATACCACCTCCAAAATCAATAATTAAATTGGTGTTTTTTGCTATATTTTCTAATATTTTCCAGTGAACAACTCTTCCTATTTTTGCTCCATCTAGATCTACTAAATGTAATCTTGAAATTCCATTTTCTTCCAATAAAAAAGCAACGTCTAATGGATTGTTATTATAAATCTTTTTTTTTTTATAATTACCTTGTATTAAACGAACACATTTCCCATCGATAAGATCTATAGCTGCTATAATTTTCATTATTACAATCGAATAAAGTTTTCCAAAATTTTATGTCCTATAAAAGAAGATTTTTCTGGATGAAATTGAACAGCATAAAAATTATTCTTTTGTATAGCAGAACTATATGAAACTATATAATCTGTTTTAGCTATAGTTTCATTTCCCAATGGGGCATAAAATCCATGAACAAAATATTGATAACTTCCATCTGGAATATTATCAAATAAAGGTCCTTTTAATTGATGAATAGAATTCCATCCTATTTGTGGTATCTTTTTATTGTGATTACTCGTTTTAAATTTCTTAACAAATAAATCAAAAACACCTATACATCTAGTATTTCTTTCTTCTGAAAATTTGCATAATAATTGCATACCTAAGCAAATTCCTAAAACAGGTTGTTCTAATTTTGATAAAAGTATATCTATTTTTTTTTCTTTCAAATATTTCATAGCAAAAGAGGCTTCTCCTACTCCAGGTAAAATAATTTTATCTGCATCTTGAATAGATCTTTTTGAATCTGTAACGAAAGCCTCTACTCCTATTCTTTCTAAAGAAAAAAGTATAGATTGTACGTTTCCTGCAGGATATTTTATAATAATTGTTTTCATAATTTTTTTCATTAAACATTAAATAATGTTTACAAAAGACCCTTAGAACTAGGTATTTTTTTAGAATTTATTCTTTTTTTTATAGCCATTTTAAGAGAAATAGAAAAGGCCTTGAAAATAGATTCTATTTTATGATGATCATTTTTTCCAATGGATTTAATATACAGATTACATTTTGCAGAGGAAGAGAAAGATTTAAAAAAATGAATAAACATTTCTGTGGAAACTTGACCTATCTTTTCTCTTATGAATTCGACATTCCAAGATAATTGACTTCTACCACTTATATCCAATGCTACTGTAGATAAACAATCATCCATAGGAAGGATAAAAAAACCATAACGTTCTATTCCTATTTTTGTATCTATTGCTTTATGAAAAGCTTCTCCTAGAGTTATTGCCGTATCTTCTACAGTATGATGTTCATCTACATCAATATCTCCTTTTGCATAAATATTTAAGTCAATAAGACTATGAAAAGACATTTGTTCCAAAAGATGATCTAAAAAACCCAAACCTGTTTTTATTTTTGATTTTCCGTCTCCATATAAATTTATTCCTATTTGAACATTTGTTTCTAACGTTTTTCTCCTGTAATGAATAATTTTTGATTCATTTTTTAATAAAAATTCATAAATATCTTTCCAATTATCCGTCTTAAGTACTAAGATATCTTTTAAGGATAAATTTTCTTCTTCGAAAGAAAGATTTTCATTTATCCATATAGATTTACATCCTATATTTTTAGCTAATAAAATATCTGTCATCCTATCTCCAATAACAAAAGAATGTTTAAGATCATAACAAGAATCAAAATAAGAGGTTAACATACCTATTTCAGGTTTTCTTGTAGAAGACATATCTTCTGGATATGTTTTATCTATATGAACCGAAAAAAATTTTATTCCTTCTGTTCTAAAAACTTTCAATATATGATTATGTATAGGCCAAAAACTTTCTTCAGGAAAGTTATCTGAACCCAAACCATCTTGATTTGTTACCATGACAAAAATATAATCTAATTCATTAGCTATTTTATTTAAAAAAAAGAGAACTCTAGGATAAAAATCAACTTTTTCTATCCTGTCAATTTGATAAGTTGGAGGATTTTCTTTAATCAGTGTTCCATCTCGATCAATAAATAATATTTTTTTCATTCTACTCTAGAATATTTTCTAATTTTATCTATCAAATATTTATTTTCTTTATGAGTTCCTATTGTTATTCTTAAACATTCGTCACATAAAATTAATTTAGAACGATCTCTAACAACAATATTCTTATCTATTAAATATTGATAGAGATTTTTTGCATAAAAAGGAATCTTAACAAGTAAAAAATTAGAAGAACTTGGATAAACCTTCTTTATTATAGAAATCTTCTTTAAAGACTCTTCCATATATTTTCTTTCTGAAAGGATACTTTTTAAATAATAAAAAAAAAGATCTTTGTTTTCAAGAGCTTTAATAGCTATTTTTTGTGAAACTTGATTAATATTATAAGGAGTTTTTACTTTATTCATCCATTGAATAATATTTTCAGAAGTAATGGCTATTCCTATTCTTAACCCAGCCAAACCCCATGATTTAGATAAAGTTTGTAAAACAATTAAATTCGGATATTTTTCTATTTCTACTGAAAAAGATTTTTGATCTGAAAAATCTATATAAGCTTCATCTAATACAACAATTCCCTTAAATTTTTCTATTATATTTTTAATATCTTCTCTTTTGATATTATTTCCTGTAGGATTATTAGGTGAACATATAAAAATAATTTTGCTATATGGATTAATTACTTTTTCTATTTTATTCAAATTTAATTGATATTCATCTTCAATTAAAGTTATTTTCATAACATCAACACCATGAATTCTTCCACTTATTTCATACATACCATAAGTAGGAGGAAAAATAATAGAATGATCTATTTTAGGACGAGAAAAAATACGATATATTAAATCAATAATTTCATCACTTCCATTTCCCAAAAAAATTTTTGAAAAAGGAATATTTTTTACTTCTGATATCTTTTTTTTTAACTCTATTTGTAACGGATCTGGATATCTATTATAAGAATTAGAAAAAGATAAAGGAGCTCCAAAAGAGTTTTCATTAGCATCTAAAAAAATTGAATTTTTATTATTACTTGTATATTCTTCTCTAGCAGATAGATAAGGAGATACATGAAGAATATTATCTCTTACTAAAGAATTTAAATCAAAATTAATAATTTTCTTTCTGTTATCCATATCTTTTTTTTTAAGATTCATTTTTTAATCTAATATTAATAGATCTCTTATGTTCTATTAATCCTTCTGTTGAAGATAAAACTTCTATACACTTTGATAAACTTCTTAATCCTTTTTTAGATAATCTTTGAAATGTTATTTTTTTTATAAAACTGTCTACAGATACTCCACTATAAGATTTTGCATAACCATATGTAGGAAGAATATGATTGGTACCAGTAGCATAATCACCTGCACTAACTGGAGAGTAATTACCCAAAAAAACAGATCCCGCATTTTTAATTTTATTACCCCAGTAGGAAGAATTATGACAATTAATAATTAAATGTTCTGGAGCTACTTGGTTAATAAATTCAATGCTTCTTTCCAAAGTAGAAAAAAAAATAATTCTGCTTTTTTCTAATGATTTTTTAATGATAGAAAATCTATTAGTAATATTTGTTAACTGTCTTTTCAATTCTTTTTTTACTTGATTTATAAAAGATTCATGAATGGATATTAAAAGTATATAACTTTCTGGATCGTGTTCTGATTGAGAAATTAAATCAGAAACCACATATTCTGGATTAGCAGTTTTATCTGCTAAGATAACAATTTCGGAAGGTCCAGCAGGGACATCTATAGAAACAATTCCTTTATTTGCTACAATTTGTTTAGCTAATGTAACGTAAGAATTTCCAGGACCAAATATTTTATAAACGGAAGGAATAGTTTCTGTTCCATAAGCCATAGCTGCTATAGCTTGTGATCCTCCTACTTTATAAATACGATGAATTCCTATATATTTATTTGCTATATATAAAATAGAAGGATGTATTTTTCCACTTTTATTTGGAGGTGTACAAATAATAATATCTTTACATCCACTTAATTTACTTGGAACTCCTAACATTAAAACAGTAGATAATAAAGGAGCTGTCCCTCCAGGTATGTAAAAACCTACTTTTTCAATAGGAACAGTTTTTCTCCAACAAAAAATTCCTGATGAAATCTCTATTTTTGATTCTTTTTGTATTTGATTTTCATGAAAATATTTTATATTATTATATGCTAAATGAATCCCCTCTTTTAATGTATCTGAAATTTGTTGATTGGATTGGGTTATTTCTTCTTCCGTTATTTTAATTTCTTTTAAATTGACATAGTCATACTTTCGTGTATAAGTTTTTAAGGCTAGATCTCCATATTTTTTAACATGATCTATTATAGGAAGAACTATATTAGTTAATTTTGAAATATTTTTTACTTTTCTTTTTATAAAAAATTCCCATATTTTTAATGGTGGATTAAAGTATGTTTTAATATCCATAATTAAATAAAATCTATTTATAGTATAATTTTTTCTATAGGAAGAACCAATATATCTTGAGCTCCAAGCTCTTTTAAATTCTCTATAATACGCCAAAAGTCATTTTCATTTACTACAGAATGAACAGAACTACATTCTGAATTAGCCAAAGGAAGAATCGCTGGACTTTTAATTCCAGGAAGATAAGAAATTATCATATCTAATCTTTCATTAGGTACATTTAGAAGAATGTATTTATTGTTTTTTGCTTTTTTTACTGCTCTAATTCTAAAAAGAAATTTGTCCAAAATCATTTTTTGCAAAGATCCTAAGTACATATGAGAAGCTAATACGGCTTCAGATCGAAGAATAGTTTCTACTTCTTTTAAACCATTCATGAAAAGAGTAGATCCACTGCTAACCAAATCACAAATACAATCGGCTAAACCTATTCCAGGCGCAATTTCTACTGCACCAGATATTTCATGTATATCTGCTTTTATATTTTTTTTTCCAAAAAACTCTTTTACCAAAAAAGGATAACTAGTTGCAATACGTTTTCCATTTAAAAATTTTATATTATTGTATTTAAAAGACTTAGGTACAGCTATAGAAAGACGACATTTTCCAAAACCAAGAGTTTCTTTGATTTGCACTTTTTTTCTTTTTTCTAGAAGAATATTTTTTCCTACGATTCCTATATCTGCTACTCCATCTTCTAAATATTGAGGAATATCGTCATCTCTTAAAAAGAGTATTTCTAATGGAAAATTAAGAGCTGTTGTTTTCAATTTATCTATTCCAATATTAATTTCAATACTGCAATCTTTAAGCAATTTAATAGAATCCTCGTAAAGACGACCTGATTTTTGAATGGCTATTTTTAATTTATTATCCATATTTTTAGGAAAAAAAGAAGAAAAGCTTACAAAAAAAGTAAGCTTTATAATAAAAAACTCTCAGAATTAATAATGCGTTACAGCAAATATAAAAAACTATTTCGAATATTATTGAACCTTTTTTAATCTCTATTTTTTTTCAATTCTTCGATAATATATTTATTATGTAATAAAAATTTTTCTATATGAAAATTATTAGTTACAATATAAATGGAATTAGATCTGGAATAAAGAAAGGTTTACTAAATTGGATAAAAATTTGTAATCCTGATATTTTATGCTTTCAAGAAATAAAAGCTAATCCAGAACAAATTAAAACAAGTTTATTTAATGATCTAGGATATCACCATTTTTGGTTTTCCTCTAAAAAAAAGAAAGGTTACAGTGGAGTTGCTATTCTAAGTAAAGAAAAACCTACTCATATAGAATATGGAATAGGAATAGATTCTATTGATTTAGAAGGTAGAGTTTTACGTATTGATTTAGAAAAAAAATCAGTGATCAGTCTTTATATTCCTTCGGGAAAAATGAGAAAAAATAGATTAGATTTTAAATTTTACTTTATGAACAATTTTCTTTCTTATATCAAAAAAATAAAAAAAGAAAAAGATAAACTTATTATCTGTGGAGATTATAATATTTGTCATAAAAAAATAGATATTCATGATCCTTTAAGAAATAAAGAAATATCCGGTTTTTTACCAGAAGAAAGAATGTGGATGGATCAATTTATAAATTTGGGATTTATAGATAGTTTTAGGAACTACGTAAAGGAATCTAACCATTACAGTTGGTGGAGTTATCGTTTTCATTCTAGAAAAAAAAATAAAGGTTGGAGAATTGATTATGCTATGGTTAGTAAATCCTTAGAAGAAAAGATGAATAATGCTTATTTATTACCTGAAATAAAATATTCTGATCATTGTCCAACTGTTTTAGAAATAAACAATTAATAAAATATATAAGAGAAAATGACCTGACTGGGATTCGAACCCAGGGCCCTTACATTAAAAGTGTAATGCTCTACCAGCTGAGCTATCAGGTCTTTATATAATGATATGCTTAAATATAAGCAAAACAAATATACTATTATAAATTTTATCTTTTTGTGAAAATTACGTTAATTGGATATATGGGAAGTGGAAAAACATCTATTGGTAAAATTTTATCTAAAAAATCAAAATTAAAATTTTATGATTTAGATGAACTTCTTATGCGTGATCAGAAAAAATCTATTTCTAATATTTTTAAAGATAAGGGAGAAAAAGTTTTTAGAAAAATAGAGCATACAATGGTTAAAAATTTTTTAAAAAAACATCATAAATATATTTTTTCTGTCGGAGGAGGAACTCCTTGTTATTACGATAATATGAATCTTCTGAATCTTTTATCAAAAACATTTTATCTAAAAGGGGACGCTGAAACTCTATTTAAAAGATTATATAAAGAGAAAAAAAAGAGGCCTTTGATCTCTCATTTATCTAAAAATGAACTATTTTTGTTTATTAAAAAACATTTATCAGAAAGAGTCTTTTTTTACGAAAAATCTTATAAAGAAATAGAAATTAAAGAAAAATCTAAATATGAAATAGCTCAACAAATTTTTGATTCTTTATAAAAAAAGATATTTTATTATGGAGAAAATAGGAAAAAATGATCTGTTTTTTTTAGAAAAAATTCAAAAAAATTTTTCATTTGAAAAAAAAAAAATTTGTGTTTCTGTAAGTGGAGGAATAGATAGTATGGTTCTTCTTCATTTGCTACTTTTAATTCCTAATACTCTGTTAGAAGTAGCACATTGTAATTTTTCTCTTAGAAATAAAGAATCGGATGAAGATGAAATTTTTGTTCAAAAATTTTGTATGAAAAAAAAAATACTATGTCATATAAAAAAATTTGATACTTTAAAATTTTCTATTAAACATAAATTATCTGTGCAGATGTCTGCTAGAGAACTTAGATATAAATGGTTTGATGAATTATTGAAAAATAATTTATATGATTATTTAGTTTTAGGACATCATTTAAATGATTCTATAGAAACATTTATAATGAATATAATAAGAGGAACAGGAATAAAAGGGTTGTTAGGTATTCCTTTTATAAGGAATAATAAAATTATTCGTCCTCTTTTTAATTTTACTAAAAAAGAGATTATTCATTATGCAAAAATTAAGAAAATAGATTACAGATTAGATAGTAGTAATCTAAAAAATTGTTATTTAAGAAATCAAATTCGAAATTCGACCTCTTATTTTCCAAATTCTTTTTATAAAGGATTTAAAAAAAGTATAAAATTTCTTTATAGAGAAAATTTGTTCATAGAAAAACAAATTTTAAAAATACAAGAATCTATTACAGTAGAAAAGAAAAATAAACCATTTTTCTATTGGAAAATATCTTGTGAAAAGATAAAAAAATTACAACAAAGATCTTTTTTTTTATATAAAATATTTTTTTCCTATGGATTTTTTCATGTAAAAAACCTAATAAATTTTCTTGATTCACAATCTGGAAAAAAACTTCAATCAAAAAAGTATAGTCTGATTAAAAATAGGAATCATTGGCTTTTAGTAAGTAATCTTTTTTTTGAAAAAAAAAATAAAATATATATTATTTCAAACTTAAAATATATAAGTACATTGCCTTTTAAAATAGAATTTTTTTTACTTCCAAAAGAAGAAAAAATAAAAAAAGATATAAAAACATCATTTATTGATTTTGACAAAATTCAATTTCCTTTATTGTTAAGAACATGGAAAAAAGGAGATTTTTTTTTCCCTTTAAATATGAAAGGGAAAAAAAAAATAAGTAAATATTATAAGGATAAAAAAATTTCCATTCTAGAAAAGGAACTAACATGGTTATTAGTAAATGGTAATGGAAATATTATTTTAATATTTGGTCAACGTTTAGATGATAGATATAAGATAACGGATAAAACAAAAAATATTTTAAAAATAAAAATATAATTTTTCTATCCATTTGAATTGGTTTTTTTTTTAATTTTTTACAGAAATAGTTAGTTATTCTATTTATGAAAATATATAATTTCAATGCAGGGCCCTCTATTTTACCAAAAAAAGTAATTAAAAAATCTGCTCAATCCGTGATTAATTATAATCAAACAGGTCTTTCTCTACTTGAAATATCTCATAGAAGCGATGATTTTTTAAATATTTTGGATAAAACAACTGATTTAGTAAAACGTATAATGAATTTAAGTGATGATTATATTATTTTATTTCTTCAAGGAGGTGCTACCTTGCAATTTAGTATGATTCCATATAATTTAATGAAAAAAAGGGCAGCATACTTGGATACAGGAATATGGGCATTTAATGCAATTAAAGAAGCAGAAAATTTTGGAGAAGTAAAAGTTCTTTTTTCTTCAAAAAAAGAAAAATATACGTACATATCTAAAAATTATAAAATACCAAATGAAGCAGACTATTTTCATTGTACATCCAATAATACGATTATAGGAACACAAATGAAAACCTTTCCAAAAACTACTATTCCAATAGTTTGCGATATGTCTTCTGATATTTTTAGTAGAGAATTGAATTTTCGTGAATTTGATTTAATCTATGCTTCAGCTCAAAAAAATATAAGTTCTTCAGGTATGACTATTGTTATAATAAACAAAAAAATTATAGGAAAGATTAAAAGAAGTATACCTTCTTATCTTGATTATAGGATTCACATGAAAAATAATAGAATTTTCAATACTCCAAATGTATTTTCTATTTATACTTCTATGTTGACTTTAGAATGGATAGAAAGTAAGGGCGGTCTTTCATATTTAGAACAAGAGAACGAAAAAAAAGCTAAAATGTTGTATGAAGAAATAGATAGAAATCATTTATTTGAAAATAAAATTGATAAAGAAGATCGTTCTAACATGAACGTTACCTTTTTTTTAAAGAAAAAAGAATTAGAAAAAAAATTTAATAGAATATGGAAAAAAGAAAATATTATAGGTTTGGAAGGACACCGATCTATAGGAGGATATAGAGCTAGTATTTATAATGCTCTTCCATTGAAAAGTGTTCAATTTTTAATTGAAATAATGAGAGAATTTGAAAGAAAAATTTGACTAATAAAAATAAAAAACAAGTAAAAACTATTGAAAATATATTTTTTTCTATAAAAAAATCACTACCAAAAAATATAAAAATTTTAGCTATATCTAAAAATCAGGATATTTCTTCTATAAAAAAACTTTATAAAATAGGACAAAGAGATTTTGGAGAAAATTATATTCAAGAAATGATCCAAAAATATCAAAAATTACCAAAAGACATCCGTTGGCATATGACTGGAATCATTCAAAGTAACAAATTGAAATATATAATTCCTTTTATAAATCTCATTCATAGTGTTCAAAAAATGAAACATATTCAAATTATCAATAAAGAAGCTTCAAAATATAATCGTATAATAAAATGTTTATTGCAGATAAAAATTTGTAAGGATAAAAACAAAACAGGAATTACAAATCAAATAGCTAAAAAAATTTTAGAAGACGAAACTTATAAAAATATGAAATATGTTAAAATTATTGGTTTAATGGGCATATCATCTTTTCAAACTACAGATGAAGAAATTGAAAAAGAGTTTTTTTCTTTGAACCAATTGTATAAAAAATTTAAAAAAAAATATAAACATTATATTCTATCTATGGGAATGAGTAAAGATTATCCCATAGCTATAAAAAATGGATCTAATTGTATCAGATTAGGCGAAATTATTTTTGGTAAAAGAGAAAAAAGAACTACATAAGAATGGTTTCTATATATTCTATAATACTAGATTTTAATCTATTTTTATTGATTGATTGAATGAAAGAACTACCTATTATTCCTCCATTTGCATATTTACAAGCGAAGTCAAAATCATTTTTATTTTGAATTCCGAATCCAATTAATTTAGGAATATTAGATATTCTTTTTATTTTTGTAAAAAAAGTAAAATGCTCTTTTTTAAAAAGAGTATGTTTTCCAGTGATTGAATTAGAAGATACTACATATAAAAAACCATCAGTTATTTTGCTCAAATAAATAATTCTTGACATATCTGTTTTTGGTGTAATTAAAAAAATCATGGATATGAAATATTTTTTGAACATTTTTTCATATTTTTTTACATAAATATCAACAGATAAATCTGGAAAAATTAATCCAGAAACACCAGATTTTTGACTTTCCTTTAAAAATTTTTCTTCTCCAAATTTATAAAATTGATTGTAATATCCCATAAGAATAATAGGAGTTCTTATTTTTTTCTTTATTTTTTCTATTATTGAGAATAAAAGAGAAATATTCATTCCATTTTTTAATGCTATTCTGCTGCTATTTTGAATAACAACTCCATCAGATAATGGATCTGAATAAGGAAGACCTATTTCAATTAAATCTACAGGAGTAGATTGTAAAACGTGAAGTATTTCTTCCATACTATTAAGTGTAGGATAACCTGCAGTAAAATAAACACAGAATATTCTTCTTTTCTTTGATTGAAATAATTTATGTATTTGGTTCATCTTTTTTGAAAAAATCATTATAAACTTTAATATCTTTGTCTCCCCTTCCAGATAAATTAACAATAACAATCTCATTAATTTTAAAATCTATCTTATTCAATACAGCTAATGCATGTGCACTTTCTAATGCAGGTAAAATTCCTTCTAATTGGATCAATTCATAACCGGCATTTAAAGCTTCTTCGTCTGTAGAGTGTAAAAATTTTACACGTTTCTGAAAAAATAGATTAGCATGCATAGGTCCTATTCCAGGATAATCCAAACCAGCAGATATAGAATGAGTAGGTAAAATTTGACCATATTCATCTTGTAAGAAGATAGTCATAGAACCATGTAATATTCCTTTAGATCCACAATGTATAGAAGCCGAGTTCTTTTTTGTATTAATTCCTAATCCAGAAGCTTCTACAGCGATCAAATTAACTTTTTTTTGATCTAGAAAATGATAAAAAGAACCTGCAGCATTACTTCCACCTCCAATGCAAGCAATAACATAATCTGGATATAATCGACCTTCTTTCTCTTCTAATTGTGTTTTTATTTCTTTACTTATAATTGATTGAAAATCAGCAACCATTTGAGGATAAGGATGAGGACCTACAGTTGACCCCATTAAATAATAACTTTCCGAATGATTTATCCAAAAACGAATAGCTTCATTGATTGCATCTTTTAATGTCATTTCTCCGCTAGAAACAGGTTTAATCCTAGCTCCAAGAGATTTCATTCTAAGAACATTAGAATATTGACGATTCATATCTTTTTTACCCATAAATATGAAACATTCTAAATTCATCAAAGCACAAACAGTTGCCGTAGCAACTCCATGTTGTCCTGCTCCAGTTTCAGCTATAATCTTTTTCTTTCCAAGTTTTTTAGCTAACAAGGCTTGTCCTATTGTATTATTTATTTTATGTGATCCAGTATGATTTAAATCTTCTCTTTTCAGATAAATTTTTGCATGATATTTGTCTGAATATTTTTTACAAAAAAATAAAGGAGTAGGTCTTCCTACATAATTTTTCATTAAATTATCATACAATTTTTTAAATTGTACACTTTCTATTATCTCTTTATAATTATCTTGCAATTCCTTAAGGTTGTTATATAGCATTTCAGGAATAAAAGAGCCTCCAAACATTCCATAGTATCCATTTTTATCCACGAAGTATTTCATAGTTTTTCTTTTATTTCTCTAATAAAATTATTGAGAGATATTTTGTTTTTTTTTCCTGGTTTTATTTCGAATCTACTATTAACATCTATTCCAAACATCTTAGAGTTTGAATAAAAAAATTTTTTAATTTTTTCTAAATCTTCTATTCCTATACCTCCACTTAAAAAAAAAGGAACATCCAAGTTATATTCATATAGTCTTTTCCAACAAAATTTTTTTCCACTTCCTCCATAAAATAATGGAATCCTAGTATCAAATAGAAAATAATTACATAAGGAGATATAATCTTGAATTCTATTAAAAGAAAAAGTTTTATCTATATGAAATGTTTTTATTATCTTCAATCCTTTTTTTAATATTTTTTCACAATAAAAAGGAGTTTCATTACCATGAAGTTGAACAAAATCTAATTTTTTATCTTTGCTAATTTTTAACAAATTATCTTCTGTTTCATTTACAAAGACTCCAGTTTTTAATATACCTTTTTTTAATTTTGGTAGAAAAAAATTAGATCCTACAAATCTAGGAGATTTTGGATAAAAAATAAAACCCATAAAATCAGGATCTAAAGAAGATATATCTTTTATATCATATTTTATTCCGCATATCTTTATTTTTAATAATCTATTTTTCATAATTTTTTAAGGTCTCTATCATATTTTTACAAGTATTTCCAGGATCTTTAGTTTTCATAAAAAACTCTCCTATAAGAAAACCGGAAAAACCTCTATTTTTTAAATAGAGTATATCCTGAATATTGTTTATTCCACTTTCTGCTATTTTTAAATAGTTATTAGGTAATTTTGAAATTAATTTTAAACAATTTTTTGAATCAACAATAAAATTATGTAAGTTACGATTGTTAATTCCTATAATATCGATATGATCAGTCAATTTATCCATTTCCTTTTCCCTGTTAAGTTCTAAAATAATTTCTAACCCTATGCTTTTTGCTAAAAAAGAAAAATCTCGAATTTTTTTTTTAGATAAAATATCTGCTATTAATAATATAACATCAGATCCTATAGATTTAGATTCTATAATTTGATATTCGTCAATTATAAAATCTTTTCTTAATACAGGGATAGTTACAATTGAACATGTTTTTATTAAATCTTCTTTTCTACCGGAAAAGAAAGAAAAATCAGTTAGTATAGATAAACCAATAGCACCCGCTTTTTCATAATCTTTAACTACTTTTTCTATGAATACATCCTTATTAAGCATACCTTTAGAAGGTGATTTTCGTTTGAATTCTGCAATAATACCAATATTATTTTTTCTTAAATTTTTTACTATAGAAGAAGTTTTTTTTTGAAAAAGAGAACTGCTTTCTAATTTTTTTATAGAAAAAAATTCTTTATTCTTAGAAACTTCTTTCTTTTTTTTCAATATGATTTGATCAAGAAAATTCATAATTCTAATAGTTTTTTAAGAATATTTTTTGCTTTTCCACTTTTTAAAGAAAATTTAGCTTTCTCATAATTAGTTTCTAAACTATCTTTATTTATAAGACTTAAAGCAAATGTAGCATTTGTTAATACTACTTCATTTTGAGCTTCACTTCCTTTTCCAGATAAAATATTCATGAATATTTGTGTATTTTCTTCCGTATTTTTTCCTCCTTTTAACTCTTTAGGATGTATTTTTCTTTTTCCCAATTCCTCTATAGTATAAAATTTTTCACCTATAGTAGAATAACATTTAATATCGCTAGTTAACGTTATTTCGTCATAACCATCTAAACTATGAATAATGGCGTAGTTATTATTTGTGTTTTGATAAACATAGTAATACATTCTTGCTAATTCTAAATTATTAACTCCTAATAATTGATTTTTAGGTATCCCTGGGTTTAATAAAGGCCCAAGAATATTAAATAAAGTCCTTATTCCTAATTCTTTTCTTGTATCAGATACAATATTTAATACCGGATGAAATAAAGGGGCATGTAAATAGCAAAAACCTACTTTATCCAATTGTTTTCTTAATTTATCTTCTTTACTTGTAAAAATATAACCCAATCTATTTAAAATATTAGAAGATCCCGTAGAAGATGAAAAACCAAAATTACCATGTTTTATTACTTTCTCTCCAGTACCTGCAACAATAAAACATGCTAAAGTAGAAATATTAAAAGTATTTTTTCCATCTCCTCCTGTTCCAACAATATCAACAGAATGAAAATCTGTTAGATCTATTGGAACACATAATTCCATTAAAGCATGTTGAAAACCAATTATTTCTTCTATAGTAGGATTTCTCATGTTATAAATAGTAACCATAGCTATTACTTGAGAATGTTTAATTTTTCCTTTATATAAATTATATATGATGTTTTTTGCTTCTTCTTTTGTAAGTGTTTTCTCTAATAACAGATGATTCAATATTTTTTTCATAATTTTATAATTTCAACCAATTACCTATAATTTTTTCTCCATATGGAGTTAAAATAGATTCTGGATGAAATTGAACGCCTCGTACATCATATAGTTTATGACGTAATGCCATAATTTCACCTTTATTTCCTATTGCAGTAATTTGAAGATCCTTCGGAAAATTTTGATTAGATATAATCCAAGAATGATAACGTCCAACCTCTATCTCTCTGGGTATTTTTTTAAAAATAGTTTCTTTTTTATCTACGATTTTTATTAAGCTAGATAATCCATGGTATACTTTTTTTGTATTTAAAAGAGTAGCTCCAAAAACTTCTCCTATAGCTTGTAAACCTAAACAAACTCCAAAAATACTTTTGGTAGAAGCGTATTTTTTAACTAGAGGTTTTAAAATATGAGCTTCATCAGGTATACCTGGTCCAGGTGAGAGAATTATTTTATTGTATTTCTCTATATCAGAAAGTTTAATCTCATTATTTCTATAAACTTTAACAGATTTTTTTGTTAATTTTTTTACTGCATGAACAAGATTGTATGTGAAAGAATCATAATTATCTATTATTAATATTTTTTTATTTTTCATACTTCCTTCATATATTTTGAGAATAATCTATAGCATTAAATAATGCCATAAGTTTGTTATTAACTTCTTCTAATTCTTTTTCTCTATTAGAATAAGAAACAACTCCAGCTCCAGCCTGAAAAAAAAGAATATTATTTTTACTAATAAAAGAACGAATAACAATAGCCGTATTAATATTATAATTTTTTAATCCAAAAAAACCAATAGCTCCTCCATATATTCCTCTATTTTGATTTTCTATTTGATCTATCAATTTCATGGCTTTGTATTTTGGAGCCCCTGATAGGGTTCCTGCAGGAAAGGTATCTCCAAATACCTTTATAATAGATGTCTTTTCTCCCAATTTACCGGAAACTTTAGATACCATATGTAAAACATGAGAGAAACTTTGTATGTTTTTAAAATTTTCAACTTTAACATGAGAAGCATTTTTACTTAAATCATTTCTTGCTAAATCAACTAACATTACATGTTCCGCATTCTCTTTAGGATCCTTTGAAAGAATTTTAGATGATTCTATATCTTTTTTTTTATCTCCTGATCTTCCTATAGTTCCTGCTATTGGATAAAGATAAGCTGTTTTGTTCTCTATTATTAATTGTGATTCCGGAGATGAACCAAAAATTTTATAATTACCATAATCAAAATAAAATAAATATGGTGAAGGATTAATGAATCGTAAAGCACGATATACATTAAATTCATCTCCTTTAAATTTTTGTTGAAATTGTCTGGATAATACTATTTGAAATACATCTCCACGAAAACATGCATCTATTCCTTCCTTAACCATATTTTTATATTCTTTATCTGAAATATTGGATGTTATCTTTTCTAAAGATTTAAAAGAAAAAAAGGAAATATTTTTTTTCTTAATTAAATCAATTAATTGATTTACAGGTAATTTATTTTCTAAATTGGAAAATTTGTGTTCTATTAAATAAATTTCATTATAAAGTGGATGAAATATTATTAAATTTCCATAAAACCCAAACCTAATTTGTGGTAAATCATAGTATTCTTTAATAGGTGCATATAATTTAATTTTTTCAAAATATTGAATACTATCATAAGATACATATCCATAAAAACCAGAATAAGAAATAGATGAATTTTCACTTTTAAATTTTGCAAAAAAATCATCAATTAGAACTTGTATATTCGATTTTTCATTGATAAAAATATGTTTGTGAACAAAATTTGGATATGATATACGTACTACATTTTTATCTACAATAAATTCAGATATAGGATTAACACAAAGAATAGAATAATTTTTATGAATTTTATAATCAGATATTTCTAACAATAAAGTTTTTGGAAAACGATCTCTTAATTTTAAATATAATTCTACTGGAGTAGTATTATCAGCCAATATTTTTTTTTGAATAGTTTTAAAACTAAATTTGAACATGACTTTATAATATTGTTTTTGACACGATAAAAAAATGTCATTTTAGGAAATGATTTCTTTTCTTATCTTAATTTCTAAGAAATAAAAGAAAAAACCTCCTAGCATATAAAAGTAAATAACTAATATTTTTGAAGTTATTATTAATATGGATTTTTTGTGATAGAGAAAAGACTATATTTTCCCAATTCTTCAAAGTTATGTAATTTTTTTTGATAAAAAAATTGTTATTTTTAACAATTCTTTTTTATTTTTTTATATTAATTTTTTGGTTTAATTAATAAATATTTCAATTATTTTTTTTCTAGAAAAATTTTTTATTTTGTAAATAAAAATGATAAAAAAAATATCATTTTATTCTTTGTTTTTTTTCACTTTTATTTTTTCTTTATCCTCAAAAGAAATAGAGAGAAAGATAGAAGAAAAAGAAAAAAGGAAAAAAAAAATTGTTCAGTACATAGAAAAATATGCAATTCTTGCTATTGAAGAAATGGAAAAATATGGTATTCCTGCAAGTGTTAAATTAGCACAAGCTATTATAGAATCATCAAACGGAAGTAGTATATTATCCAATAAAACAAATAATCATTTTGGAATAAAGTGTGGAAAAAATTGGATAGGAAAAGTATATCATCATGATGATGATCTTCCTCAAGAATGTTTTAGAAAATATCCTTCAGTAGAAGAATCTTTCAATGATCATTCAATTTTTTTGAAAAAATCACAACGATATTCCAAATTATTCTTTCTTAAGAAAAGGGATTATAAAGCTTGGGCTATTGGTCTAAAAAAAGCTGGATACGCTACTTCATTAAAGTATAGTGATCAAATAATTAACCAAATAGAAAAATATATGTTATGGTTATTAGACAGTGAAACCTCTTCTAGTTTTAGAATGGATAAATATTTAAGAGAAACAAAAAAACAAAAAAATGTTATTATAAATTTATTTTTTCGTATTTCTCTTTTTTACAAAATTTTTATTTATTTTATTTAAATAACGATACAGATCAAATATATATCCTTAATTAATTAGGAATTAAAAGAAGATAAGAAATAATGGATCAAAATAATTTAAAGTACAGTAAGAATCATGAATGGATAGGAATATTAGAATTAGAAAATGAATTGGCCTATGTTGGAATTACTTACTTTGCTCAAAAAGAATTAGGTGATATTATTTATTTGGATATAGATGAAAATATTATAGGAACAAAAATAAAAGGAGGAAATGTTTTTGGAACAATAGAAGCAGTTAAAACTGTATCAGATTTATTTATGCCTATTTCTGGAAAAATACTTGAAACTAATAAAAAATTAATTTCTAAACCAGAAAATATTCATGCGAATTCTTATGATGAAGGTTGGATTATTAAAATAAAAGTATTGTATAGAAAAGAATACGATTTACTAATGTCTTTTACAGAATACAAGGATTATATAGGAGAAGAGAATAAAAAATAAATGGAAAAAATAGAAAATTTCGATTTTCTTAATGATGAAAAAATAGCAGAAAAAATAATCGATTTTAAAGATGAAAAAACAACTTTTGTTCGTTTCCTACTTCCTTCTATTCATTGTAGTGGATGTATTTCTGTTTTAGAAAATCTATCTAATATCCATAAGGATATTCTTGAATCTAGTATAGATTTTCCTAATAAAAAAATAAAAATAGTATTCAATCATCTTTCTTTGAAATTAAGCAATGTAGCTTCTATTCTTGAAAAAATAGGTTATAAACCCTCCATTAATTTTGATCTTTTAGAAAAAAAAGAAAATAGAACAAGAACATTTAATAAAAAATTAATAGGAAAATTAGCTATTTCTTTTTTTTGTTTTGGAAACATTATGTTACTTGCTCTTCCTGAATATATAGGAGCTTATGAGGAAGATATTTGGTTTTTAGAACATCGAAATTTTTTTCGATTTTTAATGTTAATACTTTCTATTCCTATTATTTTACTTTCATTTATAGATTATATAAAACCAGCCATACTTGGATTAAAAAAACATGTTTTTAATATAGATATTCCTATTTCCATAGGAATTTTTGTTCTTTTTTTTTGGAGCCTTTATGAGGTCTTACTAGATTATAGTTCTGGATATTTTGATAGTCTATCCGGTTTTTATTTTTTCTTACTTATTAGTAAAATATTTCAGATCCATACTCATAGTAAAATTTTATCATTTAACAATGATTATAAATCTTTTTATCCTATTTATGTTTCTAAAATTGGAAATAATAGAAAAGAAAAAAAAATTCTCCTTTCTTCTTTAAAAATCGGAGATATAATTATAATCAGAAATGAAGAAATTATACCTGTTGATTCTATTTTAACAAAAGGACTAGCTTTATTAGACTGTAGTTTTATAACAGGAGAATCTGTTTTAGTTAAAAAGAAAAAAGGAGAACGTGTTTATTCTGGATCTAAACATAAAGGAGAAATTATTTATTTAAGAGTCGTAAAAAATTTGGATAACAGTTATTTAAGTTTCTTATGGAAGAATAAAAAATGTATTGATAAAAAATCGTTTCATTTAAATTCCTTATCAACTAAATTTAGTAAAGGTTTTACTCCAATTATATTAACAATTTCTATCGTAACAGGAATATATTGGTCTTTTGTTAATTTATCGAAAGTTTTTCAAACTACTTTTTCTGTTTTGATTGTAACTTGTCCTTGTGCTTTAGTTCTTTCTTCTCCATTTATATTTGGAAATATTATACGATTTTTCTCCAGAAAAGGATTTTATGTTAAAGATGCTTCAACAATAGAAAAAATGTCTACTATAAGTACCATAATTTTTGACAAAACAGGAACCATAACAGATCCAGAAAAAGAAAAAATTTTTTTTATAGGAAAAAGACTTAGACATAAGGAAAAAAAAATCACAGCTTCTTTGTTAAGAAATTCTAATCATCCCTTAAGTAAAAAACTATTTACAGAATTATCTATAAAAAACTTTTATTCTGTAAATAATTTTAAAGAGATCCTTGGTAATGGGATGCAAGGAATAATTGAAAATGTTTTTGTTAAAATTGGATCTATGAAATATTTAGGAGTTTCTTCGATTAATAAGTTAAAAGAAACAACAGTAGGACTTTTATTCAATGATCAATTCATAGGTTATTTTAAATTCCGAAATTTTTATCGTAAAAAAGTAGAAAAAATGTTTCTAAATATAAAGAAATATAAGATAATTATCCTATCAGGAGATTCTAATGAGTCAGAAAGAAAATATTTAAAATCAATTTTACCAGAATCAAGCGTAATTTTTTTTAATCAAAGTCCAGAAGAAAAATTTAATTATATAAAAAAAATACAGAAAAGTGGAGAAAAAGTTATGATGATTGGAGATGGAATTAATGATTGTTTAGCTCTCAATCAAAGTGAAATAGGCGTTGCTACTTCAGATAATCCAACTAGTTTTTTTCCAAGTTGTGATGCTTTCATTCAATCTGATTTTTTAGATAAAATTTTTTTATTTCTTAAAATATCTAAAATATCCACTAAATTAGTCATAACTAATTTTATTATTAGTTTAATATATAATTTTATAGGAATTATATATTCTTCTACTGGTCATTTAAAACCTTTTATAGCCGCTATTTTAATGCCTTTAAGTTCTTTATCTGTTATACTATTTTCTATTTTTTCTACTTGGATAGTTTCACGTAGATTTTTATCTTAGATAAAAATTGATAAATTAGAAATAAAAACGATGGATATACTAATTATTATGATTCTTTCTACTCTATTTTTAGAAATAATATTTTTGATAATATTTTTAATTAGTCTTTATAATGGATTATTCGATGATTATGAATCTCCTAAAATTAGAATTTTAATAGATAATGTTCTCAATAAAAAATAAAAAAAAACAATGGTTATTTTATGAAAATAGAAACATATTATTATAATAATCGTATTGTAAAAGCTTTTCTCTATGCAACAATATTTTGGGCCATTATTGGATTTTTTGCAGGTTTAGTCATAGCTCTTCTTTTATTTTTTCCTAATCTTCCTGATTTTATATTTGGTAGTCATTATTTGAAAAATTCACAAGGAATTATGGGGTTCGGTCGTTGGAGAATGTTACATACAAGTACGGCTGTTTTTGCTTTTGTAGGTAATGTTATTTTTACAGGATCATATTATTCTTTACAACGTTTGTTAAAAACAAGAATATATAGTGATTTTTTAAGTTGGTTTCATTTTTGGGGATGGCAAATATTTATTCTTTCCACTTGGATAACTTTTTTATTTGGAATTAATACAAGCAAAGAATATGCAGAACATGAATGGCCTATAGATATATGGATACTTTGTATTTGGATTGTCTATGGAATAAATATGATAGGTAGTATTCTAAATAGAAAAATTAAACATTTATATGTAAGTATTTGGTTTTTTTTAGGAACATGGATATCTGTAGCTATGTTACATATTTTTAATAATTTAGAATTACCTATTGACCTTTTTTCATTTAAAAGTTATTCTATTTATGCCGGAGTTCAAGATGCGTTAATGCAATGGTGGTATGGACATAACGCAGTAGCATTTATTCTGACTACACCTATACTTGGATTAATGTATTATTTTGTCCCAAAAGCTTCAAATAGACCAATTTTTTCTTATAAACTCTCTATTATTCATTTCTGGTCATTGATTTTTATATATATATGGGCTGGTCCTCATCATCTGATGTATACCGCTCTTCCTAATTGGGCTCAAGTTCTTGGAACAATTTTTTCTATTATGTTAATAGCGCCATCTTGGGGGGGTATGTTAAATGGATTACTCACTTTGAGAAGTGATTGGAAAAAAGTAAGAATCGATCCAATTTTAAAATTTTTTGTAGTAGGAATAGTTTGTTATGGGATGGCAACTTTTGAAGGACCTATGTTGGCTACTAAAACATTAAATTCAATTGGACATTTTACGGATTGGGTTATTGCTCATGTTCACTTAGGAACTTTAGGTTGGAATGGTTTTATGGCTTTTGGTATTATGTATTGGTTATCGAAAAAATTGTGGAATACAAAATTGTATTCGACATTGTTAGCAAATGTACATTTCTGGTTAGGAATGTTGGGTATAATATTATATATTTTTCCTTTATATTTTGGATCTTTATTACAGGCATCTATGTGGAAAAAATTTAATCCAGATGGAACTTTAGCTTATAAAAATTTTTTGGATACAGTAATATCAATTCTTCCATTTTATAAAATGAGATTCATTGGTGGTTTAATCTATTTTATAGGTTTTATTATCATGATTTATAATTTGTATAAGACTATTAAAAAGGGGAAATTTATTGATAATGAAGCATTTCAAGTAATCTCTTCTCCCAATAAAAATATAAACAAGAAAGAAAAATTTCATAGTTGGTTAGAACAGAAACCAATACTACTAACTATTCTTTCTTTTATAGCAGTTTCTATTGGAGGGATTATTGAAATAATACCTACTTTAGTGATTAAATCTAACGTTCCAACTATTTCTAGTATAAAACCTTATAGAGCTCTTGAATTAGAAGGAAGGGATTTGTTTGTTAGAGAAGGTTGTAATGCTTGTCATAGTGCACAAATTCGTCCTTTTAGAGATGAAGTAGTTCGTTATGGAGAGTATTCTAAAGCAGGAGAATTTGTATATGATCATCCATTTCTATGGGGATCTAAACGTACTGGTCCTGATTTAGCAAGAGAAGGAGGTAAAAATCCTAATTCTTGGCATTTCAATCATATGAATAATCCAAGATCTACTTCTCCAGGATCTATTATGCCAAGATATCCCTGGCTTATTTATAATAAATTAGACAGATCTAATACAGAAAAAAAAATAAAAGCAATGGTTAAATTAGGAGTTCCATATTCTATGGAATATAGATTAAATATCTATAAAGATATGGATATTCAGGCTAATAAAATAGTCTCTGATATATATAATGAATATCCAGATATAAAAAAAGAAATCAATTTACAAAAACGAAAAGAAAAATTTATTCCATTGGAAAAAAGGGAAATAATAGCTCTTATTTCTTACCTACAACGTTTAGGTGTAGATATTAAATCTTGATAAGTTAAAATGAATGATAAGTTTTTTGAAAAAATATTTCACAAAAGATAAAAATATTGGAATATTTCAATCTGTTATATTAATTTTATTCTTTCTTTCTTTTTTTTTCATTTTATTTTTTGTTTTTTCAAAATCTAAAAAATATTTTAGAAAAATAAGTTCTCTTCCACTAGAAGAAAACAAAGATAAATCTATATGAGATCAAAAGTTCCTTCTTTTATTATGATTCCTTCTATTCTATCCGTTATATTTTTTATCTTCTATGTTTTTTTAGATGTTAAAGATATATTCTATATAGTTCATCCGATAACTATATTTTTTTTTATTATTATCACAATATTATTATTTATTCTAGATTCTATTGATAATATAATTTATCAGAAAAGACTAAAATCTATTACAGAGAAAGAAAGACGTATAATTATTGAAGAAAACGAAGGAAACTACTTGTATTTATTTTATAAATTTTTATTTTACGATACTAAAAAAATAAATAGAAATGTGAAAAAAATAGACCATGGATTTGATGGTATTTTGGAATTAGATAATAAACTTCCTATGTGGTGGATCCATCTTTTTTATCTTACAATTTTTTTTTCCACAATTTATTTTGTTTCTTATTTTTTAACAGATTTCTCCAATCCTTATAAAGAATATGAAAGCGCCTATAAAAATCAAATGAAAGAAATAGAAATTTTTGATAAAAAAACTCCACAGGTATCTTTGAAAAAAGCTTCTTTTCAAAAAGAATTTATTAATGATGGAAAAAAACTTTTTGAAGAAAATTGTTCTACTTGCCACCAATCTGATGGTAGTGGAAATGTAGGTCCAAATTTAACAGATGATTATTGGATAAATATAATAGAAAAAGATTTATTTAAGAATATTTTTTCTATTATATGGTATGGAAGTAAAAATAATCCTACTATGAGAGCTTTTGGAGAATCAGGAGAAATTAAGGGAAATGATATTCAGAAAATATCTAGTTTTGTTTATTATATAAATACACAATCAAAAAAACCTATAAAGAATAAAATACCTCAAGGTAAAAAAGTTTTAGATTGGAAAAAATCGTGAAATGATGATTCATCATATAATGAACTTTTTTTATAAATTTTTATCCGAATTATGAGAATTAAATTTTCATGGGAAGTAGGAATAATATTATCTTTATTTACTTTTATAATTTTCGTTACTTATATTGCGTTTTTTTTTCCTAATGTGAATAGTCAACTAATATCAGATAAATATTATGAAGAAGAATTGAAATACCAAGAAATTATAAATGAGAAAAAAAATGTGTTTAAGCTTTCTAAAGAAGTTAGAGTTTTCATCTTTTCTTCTGGAGTAACAATTATATTTACGCATTCTTTTAATGAAAATATTCATGGTATTTTTACTTTATTACGATCATCTTCTAAAAATTTAGATGTAACTCAACCATTTCAAATGTCAAAATATTCAAGTAAAAAGTTATTTATTCCTAAGATTTTTTTAAAAAAAGGATATTATAAACTTATAATTAGATGGACATCTGAACAAAGTAGATTTTTTTTTGAAAAAGATTTATTTTGGAAATCATAATGTTTGTCTTTAGTAATTAGATATAATGAGAAAAAGTATAAATAATTTCCGTAAAGAATCTTTAAATTATCATAGTCAATTTCCTTCTGGAAAAATTCAAATATCTCCAACAAAGAAATACAGCAGTCAAAGAGATTTATCGTTAGCTTACTCTCCAGGTGTAGCGGAACCTTGTAAAGAAATAGCTAAATGTCCAAAAAATGTATATAAATATACATCAAAAGGAAATCTTGTTGCTGTTATAACTAATGGTAGTGCAGTTCTAGGTTTGGGGAATATAGGAGCGTTAGCTTCTAAACCAGTGATGGAAGGAAAAGCGCTTTTATTCAAGATATTTTCAGGTATTGATGTTTTTGACATAGAAATAGAAGAATCTGATCCAGAAAAATTTATATCTGTAGTCAAAGCAATTGCACCAACTTTTGGTGGTATAAATTTAGAAGATATTAAATCACCGGAAGCTTTTGAAATAGAAAGGAGATTAAAATCAGAATTAAGCATTCCAGTGATGCATGATGATCAACATGGAACAGCCATTATATCAGGTGCGGCATTATTAAATGCTGTTACTTATGTTCGTAAGAATATTCATGAAATAAAAATGGTTGTATGTGGGGCCGGTTCTGCAGCTATTTCTTGCACGAGAACTTATAAAAAACTTGGAGTAAAAGCGGAAAACATTCTTATGTTTGATAGTAAAGGTTTATTACATTATTCTAGAAATGATTTAAATGAAGAAAAAAAAGAATTTTCAGTAAATTCTTCTGTTTTATCCTTAGAAGAAGCTTTGAAAAATTCAGATGTTTTTATAGGTTTATCCACTGGAGGAAAGTTAACTCCAAATATGTTAATCAGCATGGAAAAAGATCCAATAGTCTTCGCAATGGCTAATCCAGATCCTGAAATTGATTACAATTTGGCAATAAAAATACGTCCAGATGTTATTATAGCTACCGGAAGAAGTGATTATCCAAATCAAGTCAATAATGTACTAGGTTTTCCTTATATTTTTAGAGGAGCTTTAGATGTTCATGCTAGTATTATAAATGATGAAATGAAATTAGCAGCTGTTTATGCCATTGCTTCTTTAGCAAAAGAACCTGTTCCAGAACAAGTTAATATTGTTTATAACAAAAAAAATATTTCCTTTGGAAAGGAATATATTATACCAAAACCATTTGATAATCGTTTAATTACTCGTGTAGCTCCTGCTGTAGCTAAAGCAGCAATGGATTCTGGAGTAGCAAGGAATCCTATTTTAGATTGGAAAATCTATCAGGAAAAACTTTTAGATAGAATGGGATACGAAAGTAAAATGCTTAGAATGATTCATAATAGAGCACGTACCAATCCTAAGATAGTGGTTTTTTGTGATGGAGAAGAATATGATATTTTAAAATCTGTTCAAATTTTAAGTGAAGAAGGGATTGTCTCCATTCCAATTGTTTTGGGAAATGAAGATCGTATAAGACATATAATACATAAAAATAATTTGGATATAGAATCAATAAAAATTGTTGATCCTGAAAAAGAAAAATACAGAATACAAATAGAAAAATATGCACAAATACTCTGGGAAAGAAGAAATAGAAAAGGTTTAACTAAGTATGATGCAAAAATACGAATGCGTACGAATGACCATTTTGGAGCTATGATGGTAGATCAAGGTGAAGCAGATGCTGTTATCACAGGTTATTCGAGGAGTTTTTCTTTAAGCTTACGACCTCTTCTAGAAGTTATCGGAAAAACAGATTCTACTCATAAAACGGCAGGAATGATGATTTTATTAACTAAACGAGGGCCCTTATTTTTAGCAGATACAGCTGTTATTCCAAATCCAACAAGTGAAGAATTAGCAAGAATAGCTATAATGGCTTCTTGTGTTGTAAAAGGATTTGATATTGAACCACATATAGCTATGTTATCCTTCCAAAATTTTTCATCAAATTCTAGAACTTCCTCTAAAGTATCTAAAACAGTTTCTTTTTTACACAAAAAATATCCAGACTTAATAGTAGATGGAGAATTACAACCTGATTTTGCTTTAAATGAATTTTTATTAGCTAGTAAATTTCCTTTTTCAAAACTTGTTAAAAAAAGAGCGAATATTTTTATATTTCCAAATTTAGAATCGGGTAATTTAACTTATAAATTTATCAGAGGATTAGGAGAAATTCAAACTATAGGTCCTGTTCTATTAGGAATGAAGAAACCTGCACATGTTATGCAAATACAATCTAGTATAGAGGAAATAGTAAATTTGGCTACTTTATCTGTTATTGATGCACAAATCAGAAAAAATTAAAAATTTTTTTGATTACTGCATTTTCAAAAAAAAATTCAATTTGTTTTTGAAAAAATGGAGAAATAGAACTAGATGTATAAAAAATAGTTTTATTATTAAATTTATGATTTACAGATAATAAACTTTTTTTTTCCAATTTATTTTTTATCTCACGAACTACTATTCTTGGAATATCGATTAAATGAACTTTACCATGATAAAAGGTATCTATTTGTTTTTTGAAAAATAAATAGTGAGTGCATCCTAGGAGTAAAGTATCTATTGATTGAAAAGGAGTTAAACAATTTCTTATAATGGAATTGATTTTTTTATCAGGAAATCCGTATTCAATAATTTTTGCTAATAAAGGAGTTACGGATATTTGAACAACGTCTAAATGAGGATAAAAATTTTTTAATTTTTTCCGATAAAAATTAGAACGAATTGTAGCAGGGGTAGCCATTATTCCTATTTTTTTAGAATAGATTAATGTTCTATTTTTTACTATAGGTTCTATAACATTAAATATTAATAGTTTTTTCAAAAACTTTTCTTGAATAAAATCTAAAGCATTAGATGCAATAGAATTGCAAGCAATCACTATTGCTTTACATTTTTTTTTATAAAGAAAAGAGGCTATTTTAAGAGAATGATCTATAATGAAATCTTTAGACTTGTTTCCATAAGGAATATTTTTAGTATCACCAAAATAAACAATACATTCATTTGGCATATAAGTCATAATTTCTTTAGCTATATGTATACCTCCAACTCCAGAATCAAAAACCCCTATTGGATTATTCATTCTTCCTTTTATCATATTCTTTTTCTTTATAAAAAGAAAGAATTTACAAAAAAAAGAAAAAGCAGAAAAAAATAAAATATAAGCATATGAATAAGAAAAAAAAATGGAGTTAACACATTATTATTTTTAATAATCTTTTTTTTAATCTTGCTGCTTTGTTCATATGTATTATATTTTTTTTAGATAATTTATCTATCATAGAGATAACTTTGGGTAAAGTTTCTTTCTTTTTTTCTTTAATTAATTTTTTTATAGCTGTTCTTGTACTTTTATATGCGTATTTATTACGTAAACGTCTTGCATTATTTTGTCTAATTCTTTTTAAAGAGGATGAATGATTTGCCATGAAAAAATACTATCTAATAAAATTAGTAGCCCATAGGGGTATCGAACCCCTCTTTCCAGGATGAAAACCTGACGTCCTAACCAATAGACGAATGGGCCTTTATAATAAAGAAAAATCTATATTATTGTCCAGATCAAACACAAATTAAATTTTTTTTATCTTTAATACAAGTATTTTATTTACATTTGATTATATTTTGCGTGATGATTAAATTTTTAAAAAAAAATTCTATATCATCAATTATAAAATATTTTTTATACTGTTATATTACTTTTTTTCTATTTCATTATTTGGAAATAATTATGATAGAAATGAAAAAAAAAATTCTGTAAAAAAAGAATCAGAATATCTCATTAAAAGAGCTAAGGTTTACATGTTAACTCCATACAAATACGGTGGAAATACTAAATATGGGATAGATTGTTCTGCTTTTATAAGAAATATATTCTTTTCCTCTTACAATATTTTATTACCTCGTATCACTTCTAATCAAGCTAAGAAAGGTTTTTCTATATCTCAAAAAAACATAGATAAAGGTGATTTATTATTTTTTGCAACAGGTAAATCTAGAAAAAAGATTAATCATGTCGGAATGGTTATACATGTAGATCTTCATAAGATATTTTTTATTCATGCTTCTACTTCAAATGGAGTAATTATTTCCAAGTTTTATCAAAAATATTGGAATAATAGATTTATTATAGCAAAAAGAATTATTTAATAATCACAAAAATTAATCGAAAAATTCAGATTTTGTAAATCTGTCCAGAAATTTGGATAAGATTTTTCTACAACTTTTGGATCTTCTATTTTTATAGAAGAAAAAAAACAGAATGGAGTAAAAGACATCGCCATTCTATGATCTTGATAAGTTTTTATTTTAATATTCTGTCTACTATCCGGTAAAAAAAAATCATGTATTTTAAGACACGAATTAGTTATGATTACTTTCACTCCAAATTTTAGTAATTCGTTTTTTAAAGCATATAATCGATCTGTTTCTTTTATTTTTAAAGTTTCTAAACCTTTTAGATGACATTTGATTTTAAGAGCAGAACAAGTAACAGCTATTGTTTGTGCAAGATCTGGAGTTTTATTTAAATCTAAAATAATTTTTTTTGGAGTAAGAAAATTACATTTCTTGTGAAGTCTTATCTCATTTTTATGAAAAATGGTAGATACTCCGAAATATTTATCATAAATAGAAGAAACTTTCCTATCTCCTTGTAAACTGTCTTTTGTATAGTTTTTTAGGGATATATTGCTTTTTTTTACTATGGATGCCATTGAATAATAGTAAGAAGAAGAACTCCAATCTGATTCTACAGAAAAATATTTATTTCCTTTTTCTTTTCCTGGAAAAATGTGAATTATCTTTCCTTCCCAAGAAATGTTTATCCCTGCAAGGGATAACAATTTTAAGGTCATTTTTATATATGGAATGGAAGTTATTTTTTCTTTTAAATATAATTTAAGACCTTTCTGAAATTTACTGGATATTAACATTAAAGAACTAATATATTGACTGCTAACTTTTGCATTTATATCAATTTCACCTCCAATAATTTTTTTTCCAATAATTTTTATTGGAGGATATCCTATTTTTTCCAAGTAAAAAATTTTACCTCCTAATCTTTTTAAAGCTTCAACAAGTACATATATAGGTCTTTCTTTCATTCTATCTGATCCTGTTAAGACTACTTCTTTTCCTTCTTGTATAGAGAAATAAGAAGTTAAAAAACGCATAGCTGTTCCAGCATGATGAATATCCAATAGATTAGAGGTTTTTGTTAAATTCTCTTGTAATATTTTAGTATCTTCACTATTGGAAATATTATCAATATGAATATCTTTTTCATAAAGAGCTTTTAAAATTAAAAGACGATTAGATATACTTTTTGATCCTGTGATAGAAATAGAACCACAAAGGTTATCTTTTTTCTTATGAATTTTAATATAAGAAGACATATTTATTGTTTTAATTTTTCATTATTATGGTGTCTTATATGATCTCTTTTTTTCTTTTTTTCTAATTTATTATGGAAAGATTTTTCCAAATCAATCCCAGTTTGATTTGCTAAACAAAGTAAAATAAACAATACATCTGATAATTCTTCTCCAAGATTTTCTATACTAATATTTTTACAATTTTTTCTTTCAGATTGTTCTCCATATTTTCTAGCAATAATTTTTGAAACTTCTCCAACTTCTTCAGATAAAAGGATAGTATTTGTTAATATGTTGAAATAACGTATTCCATGATTAATAATCCAGTTATGTACTAATTTTTGCATATGATTTATTTCCAAAATTTTCTTTTTTCTTCTAATATTTTTTTGACATGATTTATGATAGAATCTCGATCTATTTTATATTTTTTTAATAACTCTGAAGGTTTCCCACTTTCTCCAAAAGTATCATTGACTGCTACTAAACTTTGACGAATAAAATTATTGTTCTTTGTAGTAAGAACTCTAGAAATACTTTCCCCCAATCCACCGAAATAATTATGTTCTTCAGCTGTTACAATACATTTTGTTTTATTAACAGAATTTAAAATAACTTTTTCATCTAAAGGTTTAATAGTATGAATATTAATAATCTCACAAGAGATATTTTCTTGTTCTTTCAATAATCTTGCAGCTTCTAAAGACTCCCAAACTAAATGTCCTGTACTAACAATGGTTACATCTTCTCCTTCTGTTAAAAGAATTCCTTTACCAATTTCAAATACTTGATTTGTATCCGTAAAATTAGCAACAGATGGTCTTCCAAAACGCAAATATACTGGTCCTACATATTTTGCTATAGCTAAAGTAGCTGCATAAGTTTGGTTATAATCACAAGTATTAATCACAGTCATTCCAGGTAACATTTTCATCATACCAATATCTTCTAAACATTGATGTGTCGCTCCATCTTCCCCCAAGGTTAATCCAGAATGAGATGCACATATTTTGACATTTTTATTGGAATAAGCAATAGACTGCCGTATTTGATCATATACGCGTGACGTAGAAAAATTAGCAAATGTTCCAGTGAAAGGAATGAAATTTCCAATACTAAGGCCTGCTGCTATATTCATCATATTTGCTTCCGCAATTCCAATTTGAAAAAATCTTTCTGGATTTTCTTTTGAAAATTGATTCATAAACAAAGAATTAGTTAGATCTGCACATAGAGCTACTACTTTCTTATTTATTTTTCCTAATAAAGTTAAAGCATCTCCAAAACCAGCTCTAGTTTCTTTCATCCCTTTATTTTTATATATCTTCATAGTTTTTATTTTTATAACATTATTGGAAAATCTCCTAAAGATTCATTATTTTGGGATAATGCTTCTTTTAATTCTTTTTGATTAGGAGATTTACCATGCCATAGATGATTTCCTATCATAAAGTCTACCCCATATCCCATTTGGGTATACAAAATAATTAAAACAGGTTTTCCTTTTTTTGTCTTCTTTTTTGCTTTTTTTAAAATATTAATAACTCTTTCAAGATTATTTCCTTCTATTTCTTCTAATACAATCCAATCAAAAGACTGGAATTTTTTCTTTATATTACCTAGTGGTAATACATCATCTGTTTTTCCATCTATTTGTTGTCTATTATAATCTATAGTAGCAATATAATTATCTATATTTTTTGCTCCTGCATATAATATAGCTTCCCATATCTGACCTTCATTTAATTCTCCATCACCATGTAAACTGTAAATAAGGCTATCATAATCTTTATTCAATTTTTTTGATAAAGCGGCTCCTATAGATACAGACATTCCTTGTCCTAAAGATCCGGAAGAAATACGTATACCAGGAAGATTTCCATGTGTAGAAGGATGTCCTTGTAAACGAGAATTTAATTTTCTAAAAGAAGATAATTCTTCTATTGGAAAAAAACCAGAACGAGCTAATATACTATAATAAACAGGAGATATATGTCCATTAGATAGAAAAAAAAGATCTTCTCCATTTCCATCCATTGTAAATTTATTTGGGTTGTAATTCATTATTCCTTGATATAGAGCAACAAAGTATTCTGTACATCCTAATGAACCACCAGGATGTCCAGAGTTTGCGTTATTTATCATACGTAAAATATCTCTTCTTACTTGAGAACATAAATCGTTTAAATATTTTCTAGATCCGTTCATATATTCATACATATTAATTTTTTTATTAATTTTTTCATATAGAAAAATCATTTAGGATTTCTTTTAACAAAAATAACAATTAATTATGAGTATTATAAATAGAAAAGCTAAATTCAATTATCGATATATAGAAGGATATATAGCTGGTATACAACTGTTTGGGACAGAAGTAAAATCCATAAAAAGAAATATGGTAAATATAACGGAAAGTTTCTGTCAAATAAAGAATGGAGAATTATATTCCATAAATATGGATATAGCTAAATATCAATTTGGAACTAATTTTAATCACGATAGAAAGAGAGAGAGAAAATTATTGCTAACTAAAAAAGAGTTAGTAAGAATAGAAAAAAAGTTAAAAATTCCAGGAATTACTATTATTCCTACTAAATTATTTGTTAACAATAAAGGTTATATAAAAGTTCAAATATTTCTGGTTAAAGGAAAAAAGAAATACGATAAACGTGAGTCTATTAAAAAAAGAGATTTTTTACGTGAGATGAAAAAAGAGAATATATGAAATTCTATAAAATTTCTGAATTTTTATATTATATTGTATTATAATAATATATAAAGAAATTATTATGAAAAACGTTAATTTTGTTATTTTATTCTTTTCATTATTTTCTTTCCCTTTTTCACTATTATTATCTCAATCGGAAACTAAAGATATTCTTTACAAATGGTCTATTCAATCAGGAGCATATGATGTTAATTTTCATCCAATCAATTTTCCTTTAAAAAATTTTCTTTATAAAAGAAATAATAACATAAGTAATCCTTTTTCTACCATAGAACTTATTTATAAGGTCAATAAAAACATGGGAGTCTTTTTCCATTCATCGTTAGGAAAAGTACAGGATCCAAAATGGAAAATAAAAAATGCTCTTTTTTTTAAATTTAATCCTGGAATAAATTTTTATCTATTTTCTATAGATTGGTTAGATCCTTATTTTAAATTAGGGACAGGCTATCATCATTTGGAATATAAAAAGAGAAAAAATATTTTAAGGATTGGAAGATCCAATTATTATCAATTAGCTAGAAAAGGTTTTCTTATGTTAGATGGTGGATTAGGAATGAATATTTGGATGATTCCTAATTTTGGTATTAATTTACAAAGTCTTTATAACCATGTATTTTCACGTCTATCAAAAGGATATTTAAATTATTGGGAACATAATTTAGGTTTAATATATCGTTTTGGAGAAGAAAAAAATGAAGATATCTCTCAATATAAAGAAGTAAAAGTAATAAAAATTGATGAAAAAAATTATTTTTTACCTTCAGAAAAAAAAGGAATAGAAAGAATAGAAAAAAAAGGAATAGAAAAAAAAGGAAAAACAGAAGATAAAATATATGATCCAAAAAAGGATTTAGATAAAGATGGAATCTTAGATAAAGATGATTTTTGTCCTAATGAATTTGGATTAAAATTATTCAAAGGATGTCCAGATACAGATTTTGATAACATTCCAGATTATAAAGATGTATGTCCAGATATATATGGAAAAAAAGAATACCACGGATGTCCAAATAGTGTTATTTTTCGTCCTATATTATTTGATAAAGGAAAGCATTCATTATCTCCTATTTCCTTGGAAATTTTAAATGAAATATATGAAATTATGATAAAAAAACTCCAAAATTATAATTTTGATATCAATGGATACACAGATTCTTATAGAAATGACTTATTTAATCAAATTTTATCTAAAAAAAGAGCTTATTCTGTATTTAAAGTTTTAGTTTCTAAAGGCGTTAATCCATCAAGATTGAATATGAAAGGAATAGTAACAAAAAAAGGTAGATCAGTAAAGATTACAATATGTAAATAAAGTCAATCTATTTTTTTTTGTATTAAAAAAAAAGACCATTATTTGGTCTTTTTTTTAACTTCTTTTTTTTCTGTTAAAAAAGAAATGTAAACACTTAATTGATAGAGTACTAACAAAGGAATTAAAACGATTATAGTGCTTAAAATATCTCCAGGAGTAATAGCAGAAGAAATAATCAGCATAATTAAGAAAGCATGTTTCCTATATTTTTTTAAAAAAGAATAAGAAATTAAATCAATTTTAGTAAGAAAATATATAAAAATTGGGAATAAAAAAGTAAATCCCATAGATAATGTAGAATGCAGAATCAAAGATATATAATCCGATAAATCAAATATATTTTTTGGAAAAAAACTAATTCTGAAATTAGATCCAAAATGAATTAAAAATGGACACAAAATAAAATAACCAAAAAGAATTCCTAATATAAATAGAAAAGTTCCCGTTAAAATAATTCCTCTAGAATACTTTTTTTCTTCATGGGAAAGAGCAGGAAGAATAAATTTCCAAAATTCATAAAAGATATAAGGAAAAGATATAATAAAACCTCCAATTAAACATGTCCATATATATGTATTAAATTGTCCAAATATCTGTCTATTCTGTACTTCTATATTTTTAGAAAGAAAAAAAATAGAATGAGTATTTAAATGGAAAAAATTTTCTATTTTAGAAAATAAACGGTAAGTAATAAAGTTATTTTTTGCCGGACCAAAAAGTACATGATCAAAAATAAAATCTTTTTTTTTCATTAAAAGAATAGCAGAAAATAATATAGATAAAACGCTACGAATAAAGTGTTTTCTTAATTCTTCTATATGGTCCAAAAAAGGCATTTCTTTCTTTTCTTTTTCCCTGTTTTTCATAATGAAAAAATCTAATTTTTTTTAAAAAATATTGTTTATTTTATAATCAACAAGTTCATTAATATTTTCATCAATGAAATTAACATGTGGAATAATAGGTTTTCCTAATATAGGAAAATCAACTCTTTTTAATATTATTTCGAATTCAGAAGTTTTATCAAAAAACTATCCTTTTTGTACTATAGAACCTAATTATGGAATGACAAATGTTATAGATAAAAGATTATTTGAATTAAATAATCTAATTCAAAGTATAAAAGTAGTTCCATCGAAAATAAAAATAGTAGACATTGCTGGGTTAATTAGAGGATCTCATAAGGGGGAAGGTTTGGGTAACAAATTTCTTTCTCACATTCGAGAGACAAATGTTATCATTCATATGATTCGTTCTTTTAAAGATATCAAAGTTGTTCATACAGAAGGATCAATTAATCCAATTAGGGATAAAGAAATAATTGATATGGAGTTACAATTGAAAGATTTAGAAACAATAGAAAAAAAACTAAGAAAAATTGAGAAGATAAATCATGATCAATCTTGTAGAAAGATATTACTAAATGTAGTTTCTTTTCTAAAAAAAGGAAAAAATATTAGAACATATCCATTTAAAGATAATGAAAAAAAATATATAAATAATTTGCAATTGCTAACAATGAAACCCGTTTTGTACGTGTGTAATTACGATAAAGAAGAATATTCAAATATAAAAGATTTAAAGAAAATAGTAAGTCAAGAAAAATCACCTTTAATCGTTTTATCTTTAAATAAAAAAAGAAAGGATTTAACATATGAGGTTTATAATATCATCCAAGAATCTTTTAATTTATTAACTTTACAAAGTTTCTTTACAATAGGAAAACAAGAAATACGTTCTTGGTCTATTCCTAAGGATTGGACCGTTTATCAAGCTTCATCTATTATTCATACAGATTTTAAAAAAGGTTTTGTCTGTGCAGAAGTTATTCATTACAAAGATTTTATTAAATATGGATCAGAAGAAAAAGTAAAAAAAGCGGGAAAAAAGTTTTTGGCTGGAAAAAACTATCTTGTCCAAGATGGGGATATTTTGAATTTTAGATTTAACAAATGAAAAATTCTTCTATAGAAGAATTTATTCTTTTTAATGTTTCGAAAATTAATTGAATGGTTAGTTCTACATCTTTCTTGTGAACCATTTCTACTGTAGTATGCATATACTTGAGAGGAATGGATATTAAACCAGAAGATATTCCTTTGTTTGAATATGCAAAAACATCTGCATCTGTTCCAGTATATCTAGATGCTACTAAACGTTGAAAAGGAAGATTTTTTATAATAGCTGTATTCATAATAAGTTCTCTAATATTCTTCTTTATAGAAGGACTATATGTAATAACAGGACCTAATCCACATTTAATATCCCCTTCTATTTTTTTATCTATCATTGGAGTGTTAGTATCATGTGTAACATCTGTTACAATAGCTATATGAGGTTTTATAGCGTAAGCTATCATCTTTGCTCCTTTTAAACCTACTTCTTCTTGAACTGAATTTACTACGTATAATCCAAATTTTAATTGTATTTTACTTTTTACAATCATTTTTAGTACTTCAGCTATAATAAAACCACCAATTTTATTATCTAAAGATCTACATACAAAATAGTTATCATTCATTATATGAAATTCATCAGGGTATGTGATATAACAACCTACATGAATTCCCATTTTTTCTACCTCTTCTTTATTAGAAGCTCCAATATCTACAAAAATATTATCTATGTTTGGATTTTTCTCTTCTGATAATTTTCTTGTATGAATAGCAGGCCAACCAAAAATGCCTTCTACAAATCCTTTTTCTGTATGAATCACTACTTTTTTTGATGGAGCTATTTGATGATCTGTTCCTCCATTTCTAGATACATATATTATTCCGTCTTTTGTTATATAATTGACAAACCAAGAAATTTCATCAGCATGAGCTTCAATAATTAACTTATAAGAAGAATTTTTAGGATTTAAAATACCGAAAGCTGATCCATACAAATCGGTTTCCACTCTTTCTACATAAGAATGTATGTATTTTTTCCATATTTCTTGTCCTTGACTTTCGTTTCCACTAGGAGAAAAACTGTTTAAATATTTTCTAAGGAAAATTATAGAATTTTCACTTATTGAATAATAATTTTTCTTTTCCATACTATAGATATTTTTATTTTATTTATATATAATAATTAAATATGGATAAATCCTTCAAATATAAATTGAACACGACCGGTTAAATATATATCTTTATATTGATTTTTTATTTTTTTCAATGACACCCATAATTCACCACCTAAAGTGTTAACTAGAGTTTTTCCATTTTCATGATAAAAAAATTTTTCAGTTTCATATATTGCTATTACTGAAGCTGTTACTCCTGTTCCACAGGATAAAGTTTCATTTTCTACGCCCCTTTCATAAGTTCGTACATTAATAATGTTTTTTCCTAATATTTCTACAAAATTTACATTCACACCTCCTCGATCAGAATATAAATTTTTACTAATTTCTCTTCCTTTTCGGAAAACATCTATTTTTTTTAAATTTTCTACAAATATAACATGATGTGGAGATCCAGTGTTTAAAAAAACATATTTACTACATATTTTTATTTTATCTCTGTTTACATTAATTAAATTTGTAGAAATTAATTTTTTATTCAGAATCATTCCACAATGATTTCCATCTATAGTTCCATAAAATACTTTATCTTTTTTTTTTGTTATTCCTAATTTATTTGAAAAAGCAATAGCACAACGTCCTCCATTTCCACACATCGTACTTTCTTTTCCATCAGAATTATAATATTTCATATAAAAATTATTATAACTTTTTGTGTCGTTTTTAATCAAAATAATACCATCAGCTCCAACTCCAAAACGTCTATGACATAATTTTTTAAAAAAAGAATGGTTAAATTCAGGAATTATTTTTTTTCTATTATCTATTAAGATAAAATCATTTCCCGTCCCTTCGTATTTAAAAAAATACAACTTCATAACATGCAACTAAAAATAAATATCAGGAACCGGTTACAAGGTAACTTTTTTTTTGAAAAAATTATACTTTTTGCTATATATTGCCATATATTTGTTTTATTTATTTAGTATTAAATAGTTGAATAATAAACATGAAAAAAATTATTTTTTATATTCTTGCCAGTAGTCTGATGAGTTCCGTTGTGACTATAGCTGCATACAAAAAATATGTTAAAGAAGAAGGTCTTTTTTATCCTCCATATTTTAATCCTTTATCAGAAAAAGCAAAATTAAATTCTTCATTGGTTAGTTCTGCAGGTTTACCTGATTTTACCAAGGTTGTAGAAAAAACTGTTCATGCAGTAGTTAATGTGAAAAATTACTCTAAAAATAGTAATAATCAATTACCTTTTGATCCATTTGACTTTTTTTTTGGTTTTCCTGATGATTTTGGAGAAAGGGGTGGAAATAGTGGACGAAATTATCAAAAAAAAGATGATCTTCCTGGATATCATGGTTCTGGTGTGATAGTATCTCCTGATGGATATATTGTAACCAATCATCATGTTATAAAAGATGCAGATAAAATAGAAATAACACTAAATGATCAAAGATCTTATAGAGCTAGACTAATTGGAACAGATAAAAGTACAGATATAGCCCTATTGAAAATTAATGAAAAAAATTTACCATTTATTTATTTTTCTGATTCTAATAAGGTTAAAGTAGGAGAATGGGTTTTAGCTATAGGTAACCCTTTTGATCTAAATTCTACTGTTACGGCAGGAATTATAAGCGCAAAAAATAGAAGTTTAGGACTTTTGAGAGGAGAAACACAATCCGCTATAGAATCTTTTTTTCAAACAGATGCAGCTGTAAATCCTGGAAATAGTGGAGGGGCTTTAGTGAACACTAATGGAGAATTAATTGGAATTAATACAGCAATATCCTCTAATTCAGGAAATTTCATAGGATATAGTTTTGCAGCTCCTTCTAATTTAGTAGGAAAAGTAATACGTGACATAAGAAAATACGGAGCCGTACAACGTGCTTATTTAGGCGTTAGAGGGATGGATCTTTCTAAGACTGAATATTTAAAGGCTTATAACAATGAAACACATCAAAATATAAAAACACAACAAGGATTTTTAATTGGAGAAGTATTTGAAAAAAGTGGAGCCTATGATTCAGGAATTAAAAAAGGAGATATTATTAAAAGTATAGACGGTAAAAAAATTCAAAATATAGCTGATTTATCTTTTATTATAGGGACAAAGCATCCTGGAGATCAAGTAAAAATAGATATTTTTCGAAAAAAAGAAATGAAAGTTTTTTACGTTATTTTAAAAGATATAAAAGGAAGGACAAAAATTAGAAATAAAGAAGAAATAATTCCTTTAGAATTTTTGGGAGCAAAATTTGAAGTACTTGGGAAAGAAGATAGAAAAGATTTTGGAATAGATTATGGAATTAAAATTATAGAAATACAAGTAGGTCGTTTAAGTGATATAGGAATGGAAGAAGGAGATATTATTTTATCTATTAATGGAGTAAAAATAAGAAAACCAAATGATGTTAATCGTATATTAAAAAATTATTCAGGAGATGTCACTATAAAATCTATTAAACAAAATGGTCAGGTATACATAGCAGGTTTTGAAATGAATTAATATAGATTTTTATTACAATAAATAAGTAATGTAATTATCATGAAAATCATATTCGGAAGAATAACGGAAGCAATTGAAGGTAAAATTCCTTTATTGGAATAAACTTTGAACATCTCTATAAAAAAAAGATAAAAAAATGCTAATAATAGACCTATAAAAGTATGATGATCATTTTCTCCTTTTTTTATTTTTGATGAGATAGACAATCCTAAAATCGTGAATATAAAATTAGAGATAGGAAGAGAGGTTCTTTGATAATATTCATTTAAATAGGTATTTAAATGACTAGAGCCTTTTTTCTTTTCTCTATCAATAAATTTTTTTAGTTTAAAAATGGTCATTGTTTCTGCAATATACTCTTCCGGTAAAAGTTCTTCATGAGTAAAAGGTAATTTTTTTATTGTATAATTTCCTTTCGAAAAGGAATGATAATTATGATTTGTATTATTTTCAACATAATCATATAGAATAAGATTCTTATTGAACCAAATAACATTTTTAGCTTTCAAAAGATATATCAATTTTCTTCCATTTAATTCTTGATAGACAAAGTCTTTTCCTCTATTTTTTTTTCTAGAAAAATTTCGAATAAATAGATATCCATTTTTTGATACTTGAGTACATATAGTCTTGTTGTTATCATATTGATTTTTATATGTTGAATTTAATAAATATTGATAATGAAATTTATTTTTCATTTCATTAGCTTTAGGTAAAAAAAAATAATTGACAATTAAAGATATTGTTCCTATAATAAAAGCTGAGAATAAATAAGGAATAGTTATTCTTTGAAAACTAATACCATTTGTTAAAAGAGCTTTCATTTCTGAATGTTTAGTTAAACTAGATGTAAAAAAAATAATTGATAAAAAAAGGGATATAGGTGAAAAAGTATTAGATAGCCATAAAGACCAAAATGGGTAATAATAGATTAAAGCATTCTTTATGGATCCTTTATTTTCTTCTAATCTATGCATACGTTGAGTAATATCTATGATAACAGAGATAATTTGTAAAAAAAGAGTAATGAAAATGAAAGTAATAAGAATATTACGAATAATATAACGATCGAGTATTTTCATTATTTTATAAACGTTTTTTTAATAAGGATACTACAGAGTTTTTCCAAGGAATAAAATTATCTTTTATTATATTTTCTCTAGATTTTTTAATTAAATCAAAATAAAAAGAAAGATTATGTAAAGAAGCTATTTGTTTTGCTATATTTTCTTTAGAAAGAAAAAGATGTCTTACATAAGACTTGCTATATAATTTATCTACATAAGAAGTTCCATGTTCATCTAGACAAGAAAAATCTTTTTCCCATTTTTTATTTTTTATATTCATAATTCCTTTCCAAGTGAATAACATTCCATGACGTCCATTTCGTGTAGGAATAACGCAATCAAACATATCTATTCCAAGAGATATTCCTTCTAATATATCTTCCGGTTTTCCAATACCCATTAAATATCTTGGTTTTTCTTTAGGTAAAATATCCGTTATTTTATCAGTTATAGAATAAGTTAACTCTTTATTTTCCCCTAAACCTAATCCACCTATAGCATTTCCTTCTTCTTCCAATAAGGCTATATATTCTGAAGAATATGTTCTTAAATCAGTATAAATGCTTCCTTGAACAATAGGAAAAAAACTTTGTTTATAATTATACTTTTCTGGATTATTTTGTAAATAAGATTTACATTTTTTTAACCAAAAATGTGTTAATTTAAGAGACTCTTTTGCCTCTTTATAACTACACGGATAGGGAGGTAAATCATCAAAAGACATAATAATATCACTCCCTATTAGACGTTGAATTTCCATAGATTTTTCAGGAGAAAAAAAATGATATGATCCATTTATAATAGATTTAAATAGGACTCCCTCTTTTGTTTTTTTATTCATTTTTCTCATAGAGAAAATCTGAAAACCACCACTATCGGTTAATATAGATTCTTTCCAATTCATGAAAGAATGAAGACCTCCGATTTTATGTAATACTTCTAATCCAGGACGGAAGAACAAATGATAAGTATTTCCAAGAATAATTTTACATCCTAAATTATTCAATTCATGTTGTAAGACAGATTGTACACTACCCTTGGAAGCAACTGGCATAAATATTGGAGTTTCTATTTTTCCATGATCTGTTTCTATGAGACCTGCTCTTGCTTTAGAAAATTTATCTATTTTTATTAACTTAAATTTCATTATTGTTATAATAACAACATCCCTGGAATAAGGATAAACTAATTTTTTAATTTTAAGAAAAAAAAATGAATTATTATCATAAACCAGTTCTTTTAAAAGAAAGTATAGATCATTTAGTAACAGATAAACATGGAATTTATGTAGATGTTACATTTGGAGGAGGAGGTCATTCTTATGAAATTCTAAAAAAATTAAAGGATAAAGCTATATTAATAGCACTAGATAAGGATTATAAAGCAATTCAAAATAATTCTATTATAGATAAACGTTTTTATTTATTTCACGAAAATTTTGTACATATAAAACATATGTTAAAAAAACTTCATATTGAAAAAATATCAGGTTTATTAGCTGATCTTGGTATATCTTCGACTCAAATAGACGATCCTGAAAGGGGTTTTACCCATCAAAAAAACTGTATTTTGGATATGAGAATGGATCAAAATAATGCTTATACGGCTATAGATGTTTTGAATAAATCATCAAAAGAAAAATTACTTCAAATATTTTTTGATTATGGTGATTTTAAGAATGCAAAAAATATTGCTGAAAAAATACTAGAAAATCGTTTAAAAAAACCTATCATTACTACATTTGATTTAGTGAATATTTTTTTGAGAAAAAAAAAATCTTTTAAATGCAGAAAAAGATTTTTTTCTAGAATTTTTCAAGCTATACGAATAGAAGTTAATAACGAAATAAATGTTTATAAAAATCTTTTATTCGAATCTTCTTCTTTTATTATGAAAGGAGGAAGATTAGTTATTCTAACTTATCATTCTATAGAAGATAGAATAACAAAATATTTTTTAAAAAGAGGAGTTTTTTTTAACGAAAGAATAAAAAGAGAAGATCAAAAAATAAAAAATATAATATTACCATTTAAAATGGTATGTAAAAAAGTCATTCGACCAAACCGTCAAGAAATTATAAATAATCCAAGATCTAAAAGCGCTAAATTAAGAATAGCGGAAAAATTATAAAATCAATGGTTAATGAAAATAAATTTTTCTATTAAAGATATCCTAAAAGGAAAATTTTTAGTTAAAAAAAATGCATATCGGAGTTGGACCTTTATTATTTTTATTACTATTCTATCTTTAATCAGTATTACAAGTTCACATATAATGGATAGAAAAATTAAGAAAATAACGAAACTGAGTGAAGAAATAAAGGAATTAAAATCTGAATATGCAGATATACATAGCCAATATTTAAAAATGAAATTATCATCTGTATTAAATAAATTAGTAAATATTAATGGATTAAAACATTTAGAGGAACCTCCATATGAATTAATTTTAGAAAAAAAAACCAAAACTAAAGATATAGATACAATATTAGAATAATAATGAAACGAAAAAGATATGTTTTATTATACAAATCTTATTTAATTGGCTGTTTTTTTCTTTTTTTAGCTGTACTAATTGTTTTTAATCTGATTCAGATTCAACATTCTTCAGCTAAATATAAAAAATCCTTGATAGAAAAAACAATTCGAACTAATTTGATTAAGGCAAAACGTGGAAATATTTATGCAGAAGATAATAGTCTTTTGGCTATGTCTATCATAAAATATGATATCCATATTGATTTCAGATCAATATCTGAACAATTATTTAAAAAAAATATCAATTCCTTATCCAATTCCTTGGAATCTTTTTTTAAAAAACCAAGATCGTTTTTTTATCAAAAATTGCAATACGAGAAAAAAAAGGAAAATAGATATTTTTTATTAGTAAAAAATTTAGATTATCCTCATTTTAAAACATTACGAAATTTTCCTATTTTCAATAAAGGAAAAATAAAAGGAGGTTTTATAGTGGAAAAAAAAGTATGTAGAATTCATACATTAGAAAATATTGGAAAAAGAACATTAGGATACGATGATCATAGAGGAAAAGCGGGAATAGAAGGAGGCTTCAGTCAATATCTTACTGGTAAAGATGGAAAAAGATTAGAACAACGTATTAGTTCTCAAATGTGGAAACCATTAAATTGTGAAAATGAAATTGAGCCAGAAGATGGAAAAGATGTCTATTCAACCATAAATATATATTTACAAGATATAGCTTATCATGCCTTACAAAAAGAGTTATCTATTTCTCATGCTGATCATGGATGTGTAATTATTATGGAAGTTAAAAGTGGAAAAATCATGGCTATGATTAATTTGGAAAAAACGAAAAAAAATACTTATGAAGATTTAAGAAATTTTTCTGTGTGGGAAGGAAGTGAACCAGGATCAACTTTTAAAACTATGGCTATTCTTGCTGCTTTAGAAGACAAAAAAATAGATATTAACATGATAGTGAATACTAAAGGTGGAGTTCTTAAATTAAGAGGAAAACAAATAAGAGATAGCCACTATATAGGAGGAAATGGAGAAATGAATCCTCAACAAATTTTGGAACATTCTTCAAATGTTGGAATAGCTAAAATTATTTATGATAAATATAAAGAAGATCCAAAACAATTTATAGGACATTTATCTAAGTGGAAATTAGATGAAAAAATAGGAATTGAGATTCCAGGAGAAAGTAAACCATTGATCCCTAAGCCTGGAGAATCAAATTGGAATAGTATCACATTGCCGTGGATGACTTTTGGTTATAACATAAAATTAACACCTTTACAAATTCTTACTTTTTATAACGCTATCGCAAATAAAGGAAAAATGATTAAACCTATCTTTATTAAGGAAATAAAATTTCATGGAAAAATTATAAAAAAATACAAAACTCCTGTTGTTATAAATCCTTCTATTGCAGAAAAAAAATCTTTAGAAAAAATTCAAAATATGTTGGAAGGAGTTGTAAAAAATGGAACTGCTAAAAAATATTATCATCCAGAATATCCATATGCGGGAAAAACAGGAACTACACAACTAAATTATTGGATAAAAGGAAAACCTTTAACTTATAATAGTTCTTTCGTAGGTTATTTTCCAGCTAATAATCCAAAATATTCTTGTATTGTAGTTATTTCTAAGCCCAAAAAAGGATATTATGGTATAGAAGTAGCAGTTCCAGTATTTGATAATATAGCAAGATCCCTATATCCAAAAATAGTAAAAAGAAAAATGATCTATAAAAATAAAGGAAATATAGATTTTTTAAAAAAAATAAAAGAAAAAAAAGATAATTATTTTCAATTATTTTTTGACAGAGGGATTATGCCTAATATTGTTTCTGTTCCTGGAAAAGATATAATTCCTATATTAGAAAATAGGGGGTTAAAAATAAGATATCAAGGAATAGGAAAAGTGATTAGTCAATCTGTTAAACCAGGAAATGTACTGAAAAAAAATCAAGTTTTATTTTTGAGGCTAGAAGAATGAGAAAATACTTAGAAAACATTCTGAAAAATGTAAACTTTTTAAAAAAAATAGGATGTACTAGAAAATATATAGAAGGAATTTCTATAAATTCCGAAACAATTAATAAAAAAAATATAATGTTCGTAGCTATAAAAGGAAAAAGGACAGATGGACATCTATTTATTTTAAATGCAATAAAAAATGGAGCAACTTGCATTGTTTGTGAAAAATTGCCTTTTTTTAATCAATATAGAAAAAAAGTGGCCTTTATCCTTGTAAAAAATACCATGGAATCTTTGGGTGTTATTTCTTCCAATTTTTACAACCATCCTACAAAAAAAATCAAATTAGTAGGAATTACAGGAACTAATGGAAAAACATCCATTGCAACAATGCTTTATCATCTATTTTGTAAAATAGGAGAAAAAAGTACTCTAATTTCTACTATGGGAGTTAAAATTTTAACTAAAACAATTCCTACTAAGAATACAACTCCAAATATCGTAGATATTAATAAATATTTAGATTTTTCAATAAAAAAAGGATGTAAATATGCTTTTATGGAAGTTAGTTCACATGGAATTCACCAAAAAAGAATCGAAGGTTTATCGTTTACAGGTGGTGTATTTACTAATATTACACATGATCATTTGGATTATCATAAATCATTTAATAATTATCTATCAATTAAAAGATCTTTTTTTGAAAAATTTCTTCCTATAAATTCTTTTTCATTAATTAATTCTGATGATCCATATTCTCATCAAATTATAAAAAATACTTTATCAAAAACGTATTTTTACGGTTTAAACAAAAAATCTCATTACAAGATAAAAATTCTTAAAAAGAATTTTATTAAAAATAAATTACTAATTAATAAACATGAGATTTATACTTCTTTAATAGGAAAATTTAATGTATCTAACCTATTAGCTGTTTATTCTACAGCTCTTTTATTGGGTAAAAATAAAAAAGAAATTATACATAATATAAAAAATATACAACCTATAAAAGGACGTTTTGAGCAATTTTTATCCCGTTCGGGTATTCGTATCATTGTTGATTATGCTCATAATCCAGATGGAATAAAAAATCTATTAAATACTATTAAAGAAATCAAAGAAAAAAAAGAAAAATTAATCTGTGTTATAGGTTGTGGAGGAAATAGAGATAAGAAAAAACGTCCTATAATTGGAAAAATAGTTTATGAAATATGTGATATCTCTATTTTTACATCAGATAATCCTAGAGAAGAAAATCCGGAAAAAATATTAATAGATATGAATCAATTTGTTTCTTCCATTCAGAAAAAAAAAAAGATCATTTAACAATTGTAGATAGAAAAAAAGCAATTAAAACGGCAATTCAAATGGCAAATAGTAAAGATATTGTTGTTTTAGCAGGTAAAGGACATGAAAATTATCAAGAAATTAAGGGAATACGTTATCCTTTAGATGACATGAAAATAGCTAAAACATTATTGATTCATACTTAAATAGGGTTCCATGTTCTTTTTAAGAAGAATGTACTATGTTCCTTTTTTTACTCTTCCTCTATCTTTTAGAGCTGTAATAGTTTTTATTTTATCTCTGTTTATAGCCTTAGTCTTCAACAAAAAAATGATTTTTTGGAATCAAAAGAAAAAAAATATAGGGGAAGGAATACGGTATTTAGGACTTACTGGACAAAAAGAAAAAGAAGGAACTCCTACAATGGGAGGAGTTATTATAATAATTTCGACTTTAATTCCTACAATTTTTTTTTCAGATTTAAACAATATATATGTAATTATTATGATAGTTACTACATTATGGATAGGTTTTCTCGGTTTTTTAGACGATTATCTAAAAATAAAACATAATAATAAATATGGATTAAATGCTACATGTAAAATATTTGGTCAAATAATGTTAGGATTTTTTATCGGAATTATAATGTCTTTTAATAAGAGTATTACTCCCATTTCTAGAAACCAATTTCTTATAAACAACAAAAATTTATTTTTGGAAGAACATCGTTTCAAAACGAATTTTCCTTTTTTTGAAAAAAAATTTGATTATTCCTATATTTTAAGTTTTTGTCATAAAAAATGGAAAAAATATGCATGGATGATCTTTATTCCTATCGTCGTTTTTATTGTTACATTTTTATCAAATGGAGCTAACTTAACTGATGGACTTGATGGTCTAACAGGTGGAGTTTCTTATATTATTTTATCCACTTTGTCTTTAGTTATTTTTATCTCCAGCAATAAATTTTACTCTTATTATTTTCATTTGATATATATACCTCATATAGAAGAGGTTATAATATTTTCTTTTTCTTTTTTGGGTTCATTAATAGGTTTTCTTTGGTATAATATCTATCCAGCTCAAATATTTATGGGAGATACAGGTAGTTTAACTATTGGTGGAATAATTTCTGTTTTATCCATTTTAACTAGAATAGAATTATTTTTACCAATTTTATGTGGAATTTTTTTTTTAGAAAATTTTTCTGTTATAATACAGGTTTTATATTTTAAATTTTCTAAAAAAAAATATGGAATAGGAAAAAGAATTTTTCTAATGACACCTTTACATCATCATTTCCAAAAATTAGGATATCATGAGAATAAAATAGTGTGTCGTTTTTTCATTATACAAATGATACTATCTATCATCGTCTTGATTCTATTAATTATGTAATCATCATGAATAAAAAAAAATTAATTATTGTATTAGGGGGTGGAGAAAGTGGAGTTGGGGCTGCTTTATTAGCTAAAAAAAATGGGTTAAATGTATTTGTTTCTGATTCTGGATCAATTTTAAAAAAATATAAAAGAGTTTTATTAGATAATGGAATTTATTTTGAAGAAAAAGGGCATACAGAAAGTGTAATCTATAAAAAAGCGTCTTTAATCATAAAAAGTCCTGGAATATCTAGAAAAAAAAAACTGATAAATAAAATTAATTTATTTAAAATACCTATGATTTCTGAATTAGAATTTGGAAAAAAATATCTAAAGGATTCCTATATTATTAGCATAACAGGAAGTAATGGGAAAACAACAACAAGTTCTATTGTTTACAAAATTCTCAAAGAAGAAGGTTTACATGTAGGTCTTGCAGGAAATATTGGTAGTAGTTTTTCACGAAAAGCTATAAAAAAGAAAGATATTTATGTATTAGAAGTAAGCAGTTTTCAATTAGATGATTCTTCGAATTTCCGTTCAAATATTGCTGTATTATTAAATATAACAAGAGATCATTTGGATAGATATAATAATGATATAGAAAACTATATATCATCTAAATTCAAAATTGCTACTCATCAAAGAAAAGAAGATATTTTCATCTATAATTATGATAGTCATCTTATCAGAAAAGGATTGAAAAATCATATAATATTATCCAAATGTTTTCCATTTTCTATTCGTAAAAAGTTAAATGTAGGGGCATATATTATGGATGATATTATTTTTTTTAGAGAAAAAGGAAAAAAAGAAAAAATGATTATGAATATAAAAAAAATTCCTTTAAAAGGAGATCATAATCTATATAATATTATCGCCTCAATTTTGATATCCTGTCTTTTATATGTAAAAAAATATACCATTCAACGTTCTGTCTTAGAATTCAAAACTTTAGAACATAGAATGGAGAAAGTTTTAAATATTAATGGTGTACAATTTATTAATGATTCTAAAGCTACTAATGTAAATTCCGTTTTTTATGCATTAAAAAGTGTTAAATCACCTATCATATGGATTGCAGGTGGAAAAGATAAAGGAAATGATTATAGAGAACTTGTTCCTATGGTGAAAAAAAAAGTCAAATCTATCATTTTTTTAGGAAAAAAAAATGAGAAATTTATATTTTTTTTTCAAAAAATTATAAATATTATTTTGAAAACGGAAAGCATTCAAGAAGCGGTTCGTATGGCTTATATATTATCTAATTATGGAGATAATATACTTTTATCTCCTGCATGTTCCAGTTTAGATCTTTTTCAAGATTATAAAGAAAGAGGTCTTAAATTTAAACAAGAAGTAATAAAACTTTTTTATGAAAAAAATAGATATATCTAAATATATCAAAGGAGATAAATATTTATGGGCTTTCATTACGTTATTAGCTATATTTTCTTTTTTACCTGTATACTCTGCAAGTACTAATTTAGTTAGTACGTATGGAGGGTCTAACACAGTATTTAGTTATTTATTTAAACATACAATTTTTTTGATGGTTGGTTTTTGCATTCTTTTTTTCACTCAGTTTATAGATTATAAATACATTTATAGAATCTCTATATTTTCGATTCCTATTGTCTTAATTTTGTTGATATTTACAATTATTCAAGGAAAAGAATTAGATGGAGTAAACGCTTCTCGTTGGTTACATGTTCCTATTATTAATATATCTTTTCAAACTTCTAACCTTGCTGGGTTTGTTCTTTTTATTTATTGTGCTAGATTTTTAGCTAAAAGAAGAAAAGAAAAAAAGAACTTTTCTAATTCTTTTTTTACTTTAATTATTCCGATATTCTTTATTATAGGACTGATATTTCCATCTAACGGTTCTACTGCAGTTATTCTTTTTTTTTCAGTTCTTATCATACTTTTCATAGGTGGATATTCATTTATAGGTATTATAGAAATATTATTCATGGGTTTTTTAGCTGCAGGAGTATATGTTTACTATGTTATAAAATTGGGAGATAAAAATCCAATGAACAGAGTTTATACATGGAAAAATCGTATAGAAAATTTTATGTATCATGATACTGAAGAAAGTTATCAGATGAAACAATCTAAAACAGCTATTATTTTAGGTAATAAATTTGGACGTGGACCTGGAAAAAGTGTTTTAAAAGCTTTTCTTCCACAATCTTCTTCAGATTTTATTTATGCTATTATTATAGAAGAATACGGTTTGTTTGGAGGTATTATTCTGTTATTTGTTTATCTTCTAATCTTTTTTAGAGTCATGATTATCTCCACTAAAATACAAAACTATTTTTGTTCTTTATTGGTTCTTTCTTTAGGTATCCCTATTATTAATCAAGCACTCATTAATATGGGAATTTCTGTAGGTTTATTTCCTATTACAGGCCAACCTTTACCTCTTATTAGTGCTGGTGGAACCTCTATGTGGATTACATTTTTTAGTTTTGGAATTATACTGAGTGTTAGTAGAATGATCTATAATTATCCTAATAAAGAAAAACAAATTCATCATGAATAAGATTTCGCCTAGAATAATTATTGGAAGTGGTGGAACTGGTGGTCATATTTATACAGGCTTAGCTATAGCAGATGAACTGAAAAAAAAAATTCCAAAAGTCAATATTTTATTTATCGGATCTAAAAATCACATGGAAATGCAAGAAATACCTAAGTTAGGATATAAAATTGAGAGTATTTATATTTCAGGTGGAAAAAATAAATTTTTTTCCATGAGATTTTTTATTTTAACTATGGAATTAATATACAGCTACTTTTTGGTAAAGAAAATTTTGGATAAATTCTCTCCTGATTTAGTAATTGGAACTGGTGGATATGTTAGCTTTCCAACTTTATATGTTGCAGGAAGAAGAAAAATACCTATTTTACTTCAAGAACAAAATTCTTTTCCTGGATGTACAAATAGAATATTTTCTCGTTATGCTAAAAAAATATGTATTTCTTATGAAGAAGCAAATAAATATTTTCCAAAAGAGAAAACTGTAATAACGGGAAATCCTGTTAGATCTGTAATTTTAGAAAATTTTCCTAGTAAAGATAAAGCATGTAATCATTTAGGTTTAAATATTCATAAACCTATTATTTTATCTTTAGGAGGAAGTCAAGGATCTAATAAAATTAATCAAACATGGATGAAAGGATTAAAAAAACTAATTCATCTGGATATTCAATTGATTTGGCAGGTAGGAAAAAAAGATATTCATGAATTGAGAAAAAATATGATTTCTCATCATAAAAATTTTGTTTTGATGAATTATATTGAAAATATATCTGTATGTTATGCGGCTGCAGACATTATTGTATCTAGAGCAGGTGCTTTAACTATATCTGAAATATGTTTAATAGGAAAACCTTGCATATTGATACCTTATCCTTGGTCATCTGATGACCACCAAAATAAAAATGCTAAAATAATGAAAGAAAAAAAAGCAGCATTGATCATTAAAAATGATGAAATAGAAAATAAATTAGTAGATACTACTATACAATTGCTTAATGATTCTAAAAGAAAAAAAATAATTAGTACAAATAATCTACGATTAGGAAAACCTAATGCAACAAAAGATATTATAAACGAGATATTACAGATTATTTAACATTTATATATATGTATATGTATGAATCTAAATGAAATGAGATTTTGTTATTTTATAGGAATAGGAGGGATGGGGATGAGCTCATTAGCCCTATATTTTCATTATCTTGGAAAAACAGTTTCTGGTTATGATAAGAATCGAACTATTTTAACAAGGAAATTAGAAAAAAATGGAATTTTAATAAATTATCATGATCATATAAACATTTTACCTAAATGGATCCATTCCGAAAAATGTTTAATCGTTTATACTCCAGCAATTCCAGATAACCATAAACAATGGAATTTTTTAAAAAAATATGGAAAGAATATAAAAAAAAGATCTCAAGTATTAGCTTTAATTACAAAAAATAAAATTTGTATAGCTATAGGAGGAACTCATGGAAAAACAACGACTTGTATATTATTAGGGCATATCTTGTATAATACTGGAAAAAAGATTACTGCTTTTTTAGGTGGTATTTCTGAAAATTATAAATCTAATCTTATTTTGAATGGTAAAGAACTCTTTTTAGTAGAGGCTGATGAATTTGACCAATCTTTTTTATATTTATCTCCGAATATAGCATGTATTACATCTTTAGATCAAGATCATGTGGATACTTATCCGGAAAAGAATACTTTGATAAAGGCATATATAAATTTTTCTAAACAAATAAAAAATCCGCATAAAAAATTATTTATTAATATTAATAAAAAAGAAATTTTTACGAATAAAAATTCTATTATTTCTTATTCAGTAGGAAAAATAGGAGGAAATTATTATTCTAATCTTGTTTATATGAAAGGAAATAAATGGTTTTTTGATTTTCATACCCCAAAAGAAACATGGAAATCTCTTCCATTGCCTATTCCAGGATTTCATAATTTAAAAAATATAACGGCGGCATTGTCTATATCTGATTATTTGAAAATAAGTAGTGAAGAGGTTAGAAAAGCTCTATTTTTATTTAAGGGAATTTACAGAAGATATACCATTCATTTTCAATCTATGAAAAAAATATATATAGATGATTATGCTCATCATCCTACAGAAATAAATGAACTAATTGTAACTATTAGAAAATCTTTTCCATGTAAGAAAATATTGGGAATTTTTCAACCTCATTTATTTAGTAGAACTAAATTTTTTGAAAAAGATTTTGCTAAAAGTTTAGAAAAACTAGATTGTTTAATTTTGTTAGATATTTATCCAGCTAGAGAATTTCCTATGTGTGGAGTTACTTCTAATAAATTATTAGATATAATTAAAATGAATTATAAAAACAAAGAGGTATCTACTTTATCAAAAGTTTTAGAAAAAATAAAGAAAAAAAATTTTGACATTTTACTTACAATAGGAGCAGGAAATATTGATACGTTAATTATACCTATTAAAAAATGGTTAGAAAATATGGATGAATGAAAAAAAAAATATCCTATATTCTTATTATATATATGATTTTTATGATATTCTTGTTTTTTTTTTCTAAAAAAACACATCAAAATAGAACTTTAGAAAAAGTTAATGTTATCATAGTAAACTCATCATCTAATGATGGTTTTATAAATGAAAAAACTATTAAAAAAATTCTATTTCCTAGGTATAAAATAGAAAATTTTAAAAAAAAAATCGGTCAATTATGTATATTAAACATGGAAAAAAAATTAAATAATTACCCTTTTATAAAAAAATCTGAAGTTTTTCTTAGTGTAGATGGGACTCTACATATTAAAATTTGGACAAAAAAACCTATTTTAAGAATAAAAAATGGAAAAGATGAATACTATCTTACTAATGAAGGGGAAAATTTAGAGCTTTCTTCTCTCTACTCCTCAAATGTTATTTTGGCAACAGGATATTTTTCAAAAGAAGAAAGAAAATATCTATCTAATTTGGTTCAAATTATAAATTCTGATGAAATTTTAAAAGAGCAAATAATTAGTATTAAAAAAACCGTTTCTGACTTGTTTTTACTAATACCAAAAGTAGGAAATCATCGTATTATATTAGGAAATATCAAAAATTTTAAAAGTAAATTGAATAAATTAAAGGCTTTTTATACGCAGTATCTCAATGTAATAGATATAAAAAAATATGAAAGTATTGATTTACAATATAAGGACCAAGTAGTTGCGAAAAAAAGATAAATTTATGGAATATCAAGATATAGCTATAGGTCTTGACGTGGGGACCACAAAGATTGTAGCTATGGTAGGAAGGAAAAATGAATATAATAAAATAGAAATTTTAGGTATAGGAAGATCTAAAAGTATAGGCGTTCATAGAGGTGTCGTAAATAATATAACTCAAACTATAGATGCTATAAGGGAAGCTGTGTCTGAAGCTGAAAATAGTTCTGGATTAAAAATTAAAGAAGTTATTGTCGGAATTGCAGGACAGCATATTAGAAGCCTACAACATAATGATAACATAACTAGATTAGATTTTGAAAATGTTATAAATAAATCAGATATACAAAGATTAATAGACCAAGTTCATAAATTAATTATGCTTCCTGGAGAAGAAATTATACATGTTCTTCCACAAGAATATAAGGTAGATAGCCAAGCTGAGATAAAAGAACCTATAGGCATGTATGGATGTCGTTTAGAAGCTAATTTTCATGTAGTTGTAGGACAAATTTCTTCTATTAGAAACATTGGTAGATGTGTAAAAGCTGCAGGGTTAAATTTATCTGGAATGAGTTTGGAACCTTTAGCTTCTGCAGAAGCGGTATTGAATATGGAAGAAAGAGAAGCAGGAGTTGCTTTAGTAGATATAGGTGGTGGAACTACAGATATTGCCATATTTAAAGATAACATTATTCGTCATACAGCTGTTATTCCCTTTGGAGGAAATATGATAACAGAAAATATAAAAACGGATTGTTTAATTATAGAAAGACAAGCAGAATTATTAAAAATAAAATTTGGATCTGCATGGCCCGGAGAAAATAAAGAAACAGAAATTGTTTGTATTCCAGGATTAAGAGGTCGTGAACCTAAAGAGATTTCATTAAAACGTCTTTCTAAGATCATTCATACCAGGGTGTTTGAAATTTTAGAGCAAGTAAATATAGAAATCAAAAATTATGGAAATGAGGAACAAAAAAAACGACTTATAGCAGGAATAGTGATGACAGGTGGAGGTTCTCAATTAAAACATATTCGTCATTTGACGGAATATATTACTGGAATGGACGTCCGTATAGGTTATTCTAATGAACATATTTCAGGTGGAGAAAACGGAATGATCAGTAATCCAGAATATGCGACATCTATAGGTCTAGTTATAAAAGGGCTAGAAGATAAAGAAAAATATGTTTGTCCAAAAAAAGATATGAATCATTCTTATGATTTTTTATCTAAAAAAATCAATGATAGGGATCCTAAATTCAATAAAAACGAAGATATGTTTTTAACAAAAAATAAAAAAAGAAAATCTAAATCTTTTTTTGAAATATGGGCAGATAAATTCCGTAAAATACTGAATGATACAGAATAAAAAACAATGAAAAAAGCAAATTTTATACAAAAAAAAGAAAACATTCCATTTGGAATATCTAAAAATCGTTCAGCAGCTATAAAAGTTATTGGTGTAGGAGGAGGGGGGAGCAACGCTTTAAGTCATATGTTTGAACAAGGAATCACTGGTGTAGATTTTATAGTTTGTAATACAGATGCACAAGCATTAAATAACAATCCAGTTCCAATAAAAATTCAATTAGGAGCTTCCATTACAGAAGGATTAGGTGCTGGAGCAGATCCAGAAATAGGAGAAAAAGCAGCTTTAGAAAGTTTAGAAGAAATTAAAAGTATATTAGATTCTAATACAAAAATGGCTTTTATTACAGCTGGTATGGGTGGAGGAACAGGAACAGGAGCCGCTCCAATTATCGCAGGTATTTCTAAAGAAAAAGGAATTTTAACTGTAGGAATAGTAACCATTCCTTTTCATTTTGAAGGAAAAATGAGGTTACAACAAGCTCAAAAAGGAATAGAATCTTTGAGGAAAAATGTGGATTCACTCATTGTTATTAACAATGATAAATTAAGAGAGTTATATGGAAATCTTGGATTTAAAGCAGGCTTTTCAAAAGCAGATGAAGTTCTTACTACTGCAGCTAAAGGAATAGCAGAAGTTATTACTCACCATTATAAACAAAATATTGATTTAAGAGATACAAGAACTGTTCTGAAAGAAAGTGGAACGGCTGTAATGGGTTCTGCTGTTTCTGTTGGGGAAAACAGAGCAAAAGAAGCTGTAGTTCAAGCTTTAGATTCTCCATTGCTTAATGATAATAAAATAACGGGAGCAAAAAATGTTCTTCTGCTTATTGTTTCAGGAAAAATTGAAATTACTATAGATGAAATAGGAGTCATCAGCGATTATATACAATCGGAAGCCGGAAATAATGCTAATATTATTATGGGATTAGGAGAAGATGAAGGATTAGAAGAAAGCATTTCAGTTACTATAGTAGCAACAGGATTTCCTACTGAAATTCAAAGAGTTATTAATCATGAAGAAAAAAAAATATTTCATAGGTTAGAAGAACCTTATAGGTTATCAAAAATAGAAAGGATTCATTCATATTCTAAAAAAAAAAGAATGGATCCTTTTTCATCAAATGAATCAAAAATTACTAATAAAAAGAACTTTTCTTTCAATAAAAAGAAAAATTTATTGCATAAAAGTATAAATCATACATCTAATTCTTCAGTTGAAAAAAGATACATGTTAGAAGAGGATTTTGATCTTCCTATTATTCATAAAGATAAAAGAAATATAAAGGATAATAAGAAGGAAAATGATAATATTCATGATTTTTAAAGGATCATAAAAAAGTATGGAACGTTTTAGTATTCCAAAGGGAACCAGAGATTTTTCAACTACAGAAATCAATAAAAGAAATTATTTAATTCAAATTATTCAAAAAGAATTTGAATTATTTGGTTTTTTTCCAATAGAAACTCCTTCTTTTGAAAATATTTCCACTCTGTTAGGTAAATATGGAAAAGAAGGAGAACACTTAATGTTCAAGATTCTTCATTCAGGTATTTCTTTAAAAAAAGAAAAAGATACTAGTTTTATTATTAGATCATTATTAATGAATAAGATATATAATAAAGCTCTTAGATATGATTTAACAGTTCCCTTTGTTCGTTATGTAGCTATGCATAGAAATGAAATTTCTTTTCCTTTTAAAAAATATCAAATACAACCAGTATGGCGTGCAGAAAAACCACAGAAAGGAAGGTTTAGAGAATTTTATCAATGTGACGCAGATATTATTGGATCATCTTCCTTATCTCTATGGACAGAAATTGAATTTATTCAACTTTGTGAAAAAATATTTACAAAACTAAATTTACCAATAATTATAAATATTAATCATAGGGATATTTTAGGAGGTTTGGCAGAGATTTCAGGGATAGAAAATGACTTATGGAAAAATTTTACGACATCTTTAGATAAATGGGACAAAAAAGGAAAACATGTAGTAAAAAAAGAAATGTTACAAAAAGGTATATCCTTAAAATCTTTTGAAAAAATAGAAATGTATTTAGATATAAAAGGTGATTTTGTAGAGAAAAAAAAATATATAAACACTGCTTTTCAATATTCAAAAAAAGGAAAAAATGGATTAAAAGATCTTAATTTCATTTTTCATCAAATAAAAAATTTTTCTTTAAAACAGATAAAATTAGAATGGAATATTACTTTAGCTAGAGGACTGAATTATTATACAGGAACAATATTTGAAATATTACCACGCATTGGTTACAATGATTTTTCAAAAAATTCTATTGGAGGAGGAGGAAGATATGATCAACTAGCTAGTTGTTTTGGAATGAAAAATATTTCTGGTATAGGAGTTTCTTTTGGTTTAGATAGAATATATTTAGTTATGGAAAAAGAAAATTTATTCAAAAAAAATTTTTCTGAAATATCTTCAAGAGTATTGTTTATTAATTTTGGAAATGAAGAAGTTTTATATGCGTATAATATGATTAATTTTTTGAGAAAAAAAGGAATATCCACTCAATTATATCCTGATGCTGTAAAAATAAATAAACAGTTTAGATATGCTAACAAAAACAATATACCATTTGTTATTAGTATAGGAAAAAACGAAATAGAAAACAATAAAATACGAGTAAAAAATATAAAAGAAGGAATAGAAATAGAATATAATAACATCTATGAAATTGCTCATCAATTACTGAGTTTTGTTTCTTAATTATCTTCTTTGTCTATAATATAAACTAAATAATGATCATCTATTTTTCTGTAAAAAGCAGAAAATCTCTTACTATAGTTTTTTTTTATAATCCAACAGGATATAATCCTACAAGAATCTTCTTTTGTTAAGACAAATGGAGAAACTTTATAATTATCTATAAAACTTGATGAAAGACCTCCTTCTAATTTATATAAACTTTCTTTTATCCCCCATATAATATGAAGATAATCTATTTCATTTTTTCTATCTACAAAAAAAGATTCATCTTCTCTAAGAAATCTTTCCTTTATTTTTATGATTTTTTTATCTTTTCGTAATTTCTCTATATCTATACCTATATGATAATAACTAATAGCTATCGCTATTTTTTCAAACGAATGACTAAAAGAAATATTAAACCTTTCTCTAGGAAAAAGAAAAGGTTTTCTCTTTTTATTATAGAAAATATTTTTATTTATTCCCATATATCTTAGCGCATAACGTACTCCTAAAAATTCTGTTTTACGTTTTTCTGATAAAGAGAAAAAAATTCTCCTTTCTTTTTTGGAAAGAAGAATAAAGGGATCCAAAAATATAACATTTGAATTATCCCATTTAAAAACTATAATTTTCGTATGAAAATGACAAAATTGATTAAAAATTAACATATTTATTTTTTTTGTACTATTGTGAAAATAAAAAAAATCAATAGCCTATTTTTTCTATATGATACAAAAGATAAAAAAAGCATTAGAAAATGTTTTTATTGATAATAAAAATATTATTCAATCTGGAATGGTTAAGAATATAGATCTTTTAGAAGATGAAATAATAATACACATAAGCTTATCAAATCCAACTATGCATGCAAAGAAAAAATTAGAAAGAGATATATCTAAAATAATCATAGAACAAAATGTTAATAAAAAAATACGAATAAAAACAACATTAGATACTCTTGTTGGAAAGAGTAAAAAAGAAGAAATAAGAAATATAATAGCCGTTGCTTCAGGAAAAGGAGGAGTAGGAAAGTCTACTATATCTACTAATATCTCCGTTTCTTTAGTAAATATGGGATATCGTGTAGGTTTGTTTGACGCCGATATTTATGGGCCTTCTATTCCTTTAATGTTTAACATAATAGAAGATAAAGTTCAATCTTCCATTATTCATCATAAAAATGGAACTTATGTAATGAAACCTATCACTAGTTATGGAGTAAAGATTCTATCTATAGGTTTTTTCTCCAAATCTGGACAAGCTATTGCTTGGAGAGGACCAATGGCTACTAAAGCATTAAGACAATTAATCAATGAAACAGATTGGGGTATTTTAGATTTTTTAATTATAGATCTTCCACCAGGAACTGGTGATATCCATTTATCCATTTTGCAAGAATTTTCATTAAAAGGAATAGTCTTGGTAAGCACTCCCCAAAAAATTTCTTTATCAGATGTTCATAGGTCTGTGGGAATGTTACGTCTGAAATCAGTCTTAGTTCCAATACTTGGAATTATAGAAAATATGTCTTTTTTTGTCAAAAAAAAAGAAAAATTCTATTTGTTTGGTAAAGATGGAGTGAAAAAATTTTCCAAGAGAATGAATATTGATTTCCTTGGAGAGATTCCTTTAATACAAGAAATACGGGAATCTTCCGATTTAGGAATTCCTATTGTTTTAAAAAACCGTACAATCAGAAAAATTTTTGTAAAAATAACGAATAATATAATGAATAATTTATAATAAAAAATAACAAAATAAAATAAATATGAGTATATATGTTAAGTAGATTTAATAAATTCTTTTAAAATGAGTGTTAAAAGAGGAATTGTTTTTTCCGTATTTTTAGATTCATATTTTTCAGATAATTCTATTATAATAGATATAGAAAAAACTTGTAAATCTATACATCTTGCTGTAATTACATCTGATATAATATGATTCATACCAATACTATCTCCACCTATTGATCTTATCATTGCATATTCAGAATGAGTATTATAATGTGAATAAGGAATAGAAACATACACTCCCTTTTGTATCATGATGTTATGATTCATGGCTATACTTTCTGCTAATTCAAGCATTTTTTGATCATAATAAGGATCCATGTATAAAAAATTCTTTCTTTTCAGAAGAAATTCTTTCATTTGTGTACTTTCTGGAAAAAAATTAATGTGATCTTTAACAAACATGATGTCTCCTTTTTTATAGTTAGGATTTACACCTATAGAAGTATTAATTAATATTAATTTATTTACACCGATATTTTTACAAACAAGAATAGGAAAGCTTTTGTTTTCTTCTTTGTAGCAGTAAGATAGAGGTTCTATTAAGAATACTACTTTTTTTCCTTCTATGTCTCCAAAAATAAATTTTCCACATGTTCTCATAAAACTTGGTATTTCTTCATAAGAAAGACATATAGGATTTTTAATTTCTTTTATCAATTGAGAAAATTGATTTTCTAAAATAATTATTCCAAATTCTGGTTTTTCTTGTATTTTTTCTTGTATATATTTTGTTGATTTTTCTTCTGAAGTCATTGAAAATAAAATTATTTGATCGAATACTATTTCTTATTTCTGTAGAAAGATAAATAAAATAAAGAAAACCATTATATTTATTTGTTTTTTGGATAGTATAATACTATTATTGGATAATATTTACTTCTCGTGATAATAGAATTCCCAATTTATTTTTTATTTTTTTAGTTATTTCTTCTGAAAAAGAATATATATCTATTCCTCTAGCTTTTCCATAGTTTACTAAAACAATAGGAAGTTTTTCATATATTCCAACATTTCCCTTTTTTTTACCTTTCCATCCTATTGATTCAATCAAGGAACTGGCAGATAATTTTACTTTATTTGTTTTTTTATTATTATCAATAATAGAATAACCCGTAATATTTGGATATTTAGATCTTATATTAATAAAATCAATCATTTCTACGATTGGATTCATAAAGAAACTACCAGCATTTCCTATTTTTTTTGGATTTGGGAGTTTTCTTTTTCTAATATTCATAATAGCTATACTTAAATCATAAATGGTTGGTTTCTTTATTTTCATATTTTTTAATTCCTCTTTCATTTCGTAAGAAATATTTAGTTTGTGATTTTTTTTTTTAACAAAAAGGATACAGATAAAATCAAAAAATTATTTTTTACATGTGTTTGTTTAAAAAAAGAATGACGATATTCTAATTTACATTCTTCCTTTGTAAAGATTCTTATTTGTCCATTATTTGTATCATAAACTTGAACTTCCAGTAAAGTATCTTTTACTTCTGATCCATATGCTCCAATATTTTGTATAGGTGAAGCTCCTACAGTTCCAGGAATAAATGATAAATTCTCTAATCCGCTAAATCCTTTTTTTATAGTCCAAATAACAAATTTTTCCCAATTTTCTCCAGAAAATGCTTTTACTATTACTTGAGAATCATATTCTTTCATCACTATTATTCCTTTAAATCCAATTTTCATTACAATTCCATTGTAATAATTTCTTAAAAAAAGGACATTACTCCCATTTCCTAATGGAAGTTTTGGAATGTATGGATATTTATAGTAAATTTTTTGTATTTCTTCTATTTTTTTTACATTAATAAAATAATTTGCTTGTACATTTACTCCAAATGTGTTAAAATTCTTCAGAGAAAAATTTCTTTTAAAATTTAACATAGATAAAAAATATTGTCAATAACAATTTTGTACTTAAGTATTGTTATGATTAAATTTATTATTCTAAATATAAAATCGTTTTTTTTATTATGAAAAAAGGAGGAAGTTTTTTTTGGGGGGTTATTCTAGGTACTATGGCTGGTGTTATATTAGGTATTTTTTTAGCTCAAAAAAAAGAAAAAGAAGAAAAAATTAGAAATATACTAGGTAAAAAGACAGAAGAACTTAGAGATAATCTGCATAATATAAGTAAAAAAATAGGAAAAAAAGTGCATAAACTTAAATCTAAATTTGAGTCAAAGTGGAACAAAAATAAGATAGATAAAGCGGATAAAGTGGAAGAAGAATTGGGAACATAATTTCTTTATTCAAGGAATGTTCGTTTTCATAATAAATTTTTTCAATAGACAGTTGAATATTATCAAAAATAAAGCTATTAAAGTAGTCATTTCCGTAATGACAGAAATTATTATGAATTTCTTTTTTCTTATACTTTTCGTAATGATTTTTTTTATAGGTAGTATTTTTTTATCTTTTTTTTTATCTTATTATCTTGATAATTATGTTTTAGGGTTTGGAATTATCACTATTTTCTATTTTTTTCTTTTATTTTTTATTTTACTTTTTTGTAAAAAAATCATACGTTTTTTTATCAAAAAATTCATTTTTAAAAAATTTTTCCAAAATAAAGAAAAATGAAAAAATTAGAAATAATATATGGAATACATCCATTAATAGAAGCTATTATAGCTAAAAAAACGATTTTTAAATTATTTTTTAAAATAGGATGGAAAAAAAAATCCAATCATTATAAAAAATTAATTAATCTGTCTAAGAGAGAAAATATAGAAATTGATACTGTTAAAAACAGTAAATTTTATCATTTATTGAAAAATAAAAATCATCAAGGTGTTTTTGCTTATATCCATCCTATAACCACTTATTATATAAAAGATTTACTTCCTATATTATATGAAAAGGGGAAAAATCCACTTTTTATCATTTTAGATCGGATCACTGATGTAAGAAATTTTGGATCTATTATTCGTACTTCTGCATATGCAGGTGTAGATGCTATCATCATTCCGAAAAAATATACAGCTATGATTGGTTCTGATTCTGTAAAAACATCATCAGGGGCTTTGTTTAAAGTCCCAATATGTAAGGAGAAAAGTATCAAAACTGTTATAGAGTATTTAATAAAATCAGGATTAAAAATTGTTTCAGCTACTGAAAAATCAAATATTTATTTGTATGATATTAATTTTTCAGGTCCTACAGCTATCATATTAGGTAATGAATCAAATGGTATTTCTCCTAAATACTTGAAAATGACTTTTGAAAAAGCAAATATACCATCATCAATTAATAATGGGAAAGGAATAGATTCTTTAAATGTTTCTGTAGCTTGCGGAGTCTTTTTATATGAAGTTTTACGACAAAGAAAATTTATCACAACAAATCACTTTTGAATTGTTTTAGGAAACGAGTATCGTTCTCAAAATAAATTCGAATATCATCTATTTTATAAATAAGTAAAGCCAGACGTTCAATCCCTATACCGAAAGCAAATCCGGAATAAATATCTGGATCTATTTCTACATTTTCTAATACTTTAGGATCTATCATTCCACATCCCATTATCTCTAACCATCCTATATTTCTATTTTCAGAAATATCTACTTCTGCACTAGGTTCTGTAAATGGAAAATAAGAAGGACGGAATCTTATTTTTCTACTTATTCCAAATAAGGAAATGATTAAATAATGTATAGTTTGTTTTAAATCTGAAAAAGAAACTTTTTTGTCTATATAAAAAGCTTCCATTTGGTGAAACATGAAATAGGAACGAGAAGAAATAGTTTCATTTCTATATACTTTTCCTATGGAAAATACACGAAAAGGAGGACTATGTTTTTTCATATATCTTATTTGTACAGAAGAAGTATGTGTACGTAACAAAATATCTGGATTTTTATATAAAAAGAAAGTATCTTGCATATCCCTAGATGGATGATCTATAGGAATATTTAAAGCCGTAAAATTATGCCAATCATCTTCTATTTCAGGTCCTTCTACATAAGAAAAACCTATTTTTTTAAATAGGTTTGTAATTCTATTTTTTAGAATAGAAATAGGATGCAAAGATCCTATTTCTATGGATTTTCCTGGAATTGTAGGATCAAAATGGATGAAGTTATCATTTTTAATGAGTTTTTTGAAAGAATGCATATTGATCTTTTTTTGAATTTTCCTTTTAATTTCATTGATCTTTTTTCCATATATTTTTCTTTCTTGAATAGGATATTTTTTTAATTCTTTGAATAAGATCGTTAAAACACCCTGTTTTTTTCCTAGAAATTTTATCCGAAAGGATTCAATATCATCATATGTATATGCTTGAAAACATTCTATTTCCTTTTTTAGATTACTCAATTTTTTATCCATAGAAATATTAATATTTTTTAATATTATTCAATAATATTTTCTTCGTTCATATAACGTATAATAGCTTTTCTAATTAAAAATGATTGTTCCTCTATTTTTAAAAATGGAAGATTTTTTTTTAAAAGGTAATGAGGCCATCCTTCTTTATCCCTACCAATAAATGTATAATAACCAAAAGGTTCTAGAATTCTACATATTGCAATATGCAAAATATTTAATTTTTCTTCTCTTTTCAAAAAAAGATCTTTTATCAATCCTTTACCTAATTCTTGAATTCCTATAAGATATATGATTCCAATAGGATCAATTTTACCTTTTATATAAAAATGATTTCGTATATATAATATTACTTGATTCCAATTTTTTATATAGAATCGTTTTATAAATTCTTTTTTCATATTTTTTGAATAAAAAAAAGTTATTTGTAATGTATACCAATGATATTATTATTTTGTTTATAGTTTTTTATGGAGGATATAAAGGATATAAAAAAGGATTATTATCACAGTTATTTTTTTTCATGATATTCTTTATTTTTCTATACAAAGAAATAGAAATATTTCATGTTGTTTCAGAAATAATTTTAAAAAAATATAGAATAAAAGAACCATTGTTTACAGGTCTATCTATAATTATTTCATTTTTTTTTATAATTATCATATCTTTTTTTTTAAAAAAATTCATAGAATTGATTTTAAATATGATGTATTTAAATACACTTGATAAAATATTAGGTAGTCTATTAGGTTTTATTAAATATTTTTTTTATATTTCAATATGTCTTTCTTTGTTGAAAGAAACAAATAAAATAATAAATTTTGTTCCACATCGTTTTTTTTTAAATTCTTTTGAAAAAGAATTTCAATATTTCTTCTCTATGTATCGAAAAATATTCATTTTTTTTTTCAAAAAAGTAGAAGAATTATATTTTCATCAAATGAACTTTAATAAAAAGATTTTTTCTATATCATCCAAAAAAGAATTTTTATCTCTCTCATTAGAGATATTCAATTATCAAATCAAAAATAACAAAATTTATAAAAATTATTTACAATTATTAAAAATTAAACCATACTGTATTAAAAAAATATCTGATATACCATTTTTACCTATTTCATTTTTTAAAACTCATCGAGTTTATAGTTTACCAAAGGATATTATACCAGAAGTTGTTTTTGAAAGTACTGGAACAACAGGTATCAAAAGTAGACATTATATAGCGGATTCAATCATTTATATTAATAGTATTTGCAAAGGATTTGAATATTTTTATGGTTCTATAGAAAATTTTCAATTTTTAGCTTTATTACCTTCTTATAGAAAAGATTCTTCTTTAATTTTCATGTTAAAATACTTTATACAAAAAACATGTAAAAATGGAAGTACTTTCATTGATAATGAAAATTTACCAATTCTTCATAATGAAAAAAATATTTTTATTTTTGGATCGAGTTTCTCTTTATTAGATTTTTTAAATCAAAAAAAAAATAAAAATAGTTTCGATTTTAAGAAAAGAAAAGTTATAATTATGGAAACAGGAGGAATGAAGGGAAAAAAAAAGGAAATTATAAGAGAGGAGTTACATTGTATTCTCAAAAAAGGTTTCTGTGTGAAAAATATCCATTCTGAATATGGAATGACAGAATTGCTTTCTCAAGCGTATTCAAAAAAAAACGGAATATTTAGATGTCCTCCTTGGATGAAAATATACATAAGAGATCCTGAAGACCCCTTTTTACATATCGATAATCATAAGATAGGAGGAATAGATATTATTGATTTATCCAATTATTTATCTTGTTCATTTATTTCTACAAATGATTTAGGAAAAAAGATAAATGAAGAAGAATTTGAAGTATTAGGAAGAATGGATTCTTCAGATATACGTGGATGTAGTATGATGACTTTTTAAACTACTGAAGAGTCTTTTTTTGATTTTCGATGAAGTAGGATAAAAGTTTCTGTATATAAAAAAATAATATTTTCTATATTTTTTGTTATTTTTTTCGATTGTAAGAGTATATCTAACATTAATAGTGTGTTTTTTTCACCATATTTATTATGTATGATTCCATTTACCTGTTGATTTATAAAATATTCTATTTTTTTGAAAATTTTTCTTTTTATTTTTCTGTTTTCTTTTTCAGTACATCTATGAATTCTGATTTTTTTAAAAATTTGGAAATATTCTAACATCAAATATTTAAGTATACGTAAATTTTTCTTTTGCTGATCTTTTAAAGATTTATGACTATTCATCACGTGAAATAAAGTACGATTAGTTATAATATCTGAAGATTCAATCATTTCTTTCATTTTATTATATATACGTATATAAAGTCTACCAGAGGTTTGATCACTACTTTTTGTTTTTCTAATTACTAATATTAAAGAGTTTTGTATTATCGTAAAGTTTTTTTTAATTTTTAAAAAAATTTTCTTACTATCCTGTAAAATTTTTAATTTCTCTTGAGTAATTCCTTCTATACTATTTTCATAAATATTTTCTATTGATTCAATTAAAGGGTCTAATATATCCAATGTCTTGTTTAAGAACCTTTCTAAGGAAAGAGTTTCTCCTAAAAGGATTATTTTTTGTTCTTCAAGTTTTTTTGATTCTACTTTTTGATAATTTTTGTAGCTTTTGTAAAAAACAACAACAATCAAAAAAAGAAAAAAAATTAAGGCCCATATTTTTGAAAAATATAAAAAAGAGGACGTAATTCCTGCCATAAAAAAAGCCATAAAACCTGTTAAGAACCAACCTCTTATAACTTTTAAAACTCCTGATATTCTATAAACTGCACTTTCCCTATCCCAAGCTCTATCTGAAAGAGATGTCCCCATAGATACCATAAAAGTAACAAAAGTAGTTGATAATGGTAATTTTTTAACCGTAGCTATGGATATTAATATGCTAGATATAGTTAAATTAGCAGAGGCTCTAACTAAATCAAAGGCAACATTTTCATTTTGTTGTTTTTTTCTTTTAAAATTTTTTTCTATTCTTACCAATAATCTTTTAGGAAATAATTTAAAAAATTTATCTCCAAAATATAAGAAAAATCGAACGATTCCTCTTGAAAGAGAAGAGGATAAAAATTTTTCATCTCCTTCATTTTGTCTACTTAAATTAATTTCTGTGCTTGTAATTGTTTTTGTCTTTTTAGAAAACCAAAGAGTCAATATCATAATAATACCCGAAAAAATTAATACGGATGAAGGAACATGAACATTTTCAGATAGACTTTTCATATAAAATTTTTCGGCTGGAGGACCACCCGCTTCTTTCCATATATTATAAGATTGTATGCTAGCTATAGGAATTCCTATAAAATTGACTAAATCATTTCCAGCAAAAGCCATAGCTAAAGAAAAAGTTCCATATAAAACGACGAATTTTAATATATTACATCCTAAAGAAACACAAATCTTTGCGATAATGATACAAACAGAAAATAATACAAGTAAAAAAACAAAAAAATTATGGTGTATATACTTAATAAAATTTTTAATGAATAGAGAAAAATATGTTGAATTTTCACTAACTATACCTTGTAAACCTCTTACAATCAAAAAATAAGTCATACTGCTTAATGAAATAGCGGCCCATATAACTCCTAAATATTTTAATCTATTCTCATATTCAAAACTTAAAAAAAACCGTATAAAATAATGAATAAATGCACCTGAAATAAAAGAAATGATAATAGATAAAAAAATACCTAAACCTATCGTTAATGTTTTTTCTGCTTTTATGTATAGACTTAAATTATGAAGAGGTTCTTGACTTAGTGGGGAAGACATTTTTATCATGGCAATACTGAACGCTCCACCTAATAAACAAAAAACCATGGATACTGTAGTAGAGGTAGGTAACCCTAGAGTATTAAAAATATCTAATAAAATAATATCAGATATCATTACAGCTAAAAAAATGAAGGTTAGATCTGAAAAATAAAAATAAGAAGGATCAAAAACTCCTTTTCTAGCTACTTCCATCATTCCACTGGAAAGAAATGCTCCTAATAAAATACCCATGCTAGAAAAAATCATAATAGTTTTACGAGAAGCAACTTTAGATCCAATAGCTGAATTCAGAAAATTAACTGCATCATTAATCAAACCTACAATAAGATCAAAAATAGATAATACAAAAAGAATCACTATAATTGATGGATAAAAAAATTTCATAATAAAGAGGTAAGTATTAATTAATCAATTTGATAACAAAAACAAAAGTATATTATTTTTGGAGTTTGTTATTGTAATAATTAATCTTGATGATTAATCGTCATTAATTTTTTTATAATTTTTTTATAGATTCCTTGATAAGATGTTCCACAGTATATTCTGGATTTTTATCCAAAATTTCATCCAAAATTTTTTTAGATTCTTGAGTATAAAAACCTAAAACTATCAAAGCTTTTAAGGCTTCTTCTTTCTTTTTTTTATTTTTTATGTTAAAACAATTTTTATCTGAAAAACACACTTTTTGTTCTTTAGGGAGATTTTTCTTAATCTTATCTTTAAGTTCTATGATAATTCTTTTAGCTGTTTTTATCCCTATTCCCTTAATCTGATGAAAAATATTTATATTTTCTTGATATATAGCTTTTTCTACTTCTTCTGGAGTTAAATAAGATAATAATGTGATAGCAGAACCAGGTCCTATTCCATTTACAGAAATCAAATCAGAAAATGTTTTTCTTTCTTTTTTATGATAAAAACCATACAATACATGTTGATTATCCTTTATCAAAGGATAAGTATATATGTATATATCTTGGCCTATTTCTGATAAAGAAGAATAAGTGTACGAAGATATATGTAAAAAATAACCAATTCCGTTACAATCTATTATTAAATCAGATTGATTTTTTTCTATCAGTTTTCCTCTTAGATGTGTAATCACTTATTTTTTTCGAAAAAAAATTTGTATGGGGACCCCTTTAAAATCAAAGTGATTACGTATTTCTTTTTCAACAAATCTTTTATAAGATTCTTTAATAGACTGAGGTGAATTAGAAAAAAAGATAAATTTTGGAGTAGGTGTAGGTAGCTGAATGCAATATTTAATGGTTGTTTTAGGAGAAGGAACATATTTCTGAAATATTGGTAACATAATTTTATTTAATAAATTAGTTTTTAATCTACTTCTACGTTTTTCAAAAATGTGAAAAGCTATGGATAAAATATTTTCTATCCACTTGTTATTTTTAGCAGATATGAAAAATATGGGAACATTATTAAATGGAGCTATTTTTTTACGAATTAAAATTTCGTAATTTTTTTGTATAGAAGAATGATTCTTAGTGGAATTTAACAAAAGATCCCATTTATTAATAAGAATAAGTATCCCTTTTTGATTTTTTTCGGCTAATCTAAAAATTTTTCTATCTTGTGCTTCCCATCCGCAAATAGCATCTACCATTAAAAAACATATATCTGTATATTCTATACTTTTAATAGTTCTTAGACTCGAATAAAATTCAATACTTTTACTTATTTTAGATCTTCTTCTAACTCCAGGAGTATCAACTAAGATACATTTATATTCTTTTTTTTTGTTATAAAAAACTTCTAAGCTATCTCTAGTCGTACCAGAAATATCTGTTACAATATGGTGATTCTTATCTAAGAAAGAATTAACAAATGTAGATTTTCCTACATTCGGACGTCCTATCACAGAAAAACGTGGAATATCTTTTCTTATTTCATTATCTTCATTTCTTTTTTCTACTTTTTTTAGTAAGTTTATTAACTTATCTAACAATTCCCCTGTTCCACTTCCATTGATAGCTGATATTAAATAATAATCTTTAAATCCTAAACGAAAAAAATCTGTATGAGAAAAAAGATTTTTTTCTTGATCAATTTTATTGACAACTAATAAAATATATTTATTACTTTTTCTAAGTAATTGAGAGATTTTAATATCTGTATCTATGCTCCCTCCTATTTTTATTTCTACCATAAATAAAATCACATCAGCTTCTGTTATGGATATAAAAATTTGTTTAGTGATCTCTCGATCAAGAATATTCTTACTATATGGATTGTACCCCCCTGTATCTATTACATAAAAATGAAATCCATTCCATTCAGAATATCCATAAATACGATCTCTTGTCACTCCACTATCAACATGAACTATAGCTTTCCTTCGTCCTACGAAACGATTAAATAATGTAGATTTTCCTACATTTGGACGTCCTACGATAGATACTAAGGGGCTACTCATTTTTTGTTCTTTTGATATTATTTCAAAACAAAGGTATAAATTTTTTTAACTAGGTTATAGTTATATAAGATTATCTGCATGTATCTCCTTAACTTACTTAAATTTAATAATTTAAAGTAAATAAAAATGCGTATAGATATCATTAGCGTAATTCCAGAAATTTTTCATGGTCCATTTTCAAATTCTCTTATTAAAAGAGCAGTGAATAAAAGAATCTTAAATATACATATTCATGATTTACGAAAATATGGCTTAGGAAAACGTAAGAATGTAGATGATTATCCTTATGGTGGTGGATCAGGAATGGTTATTCGAATAGAACCTGTTTATAATTGTTTTGATAAATTATTATCAGAAAGGAATTATGATGAAAAAATTTTTCTGACTCCTGATGGAAAAATTTTTTCACAAGAAAATGCAAAACAATTAACTAAAAAAAAAAATATTATTATTTTATGTGGACGTTACAAAGGAATTGATCAAAGAATAAGAGATAATTTAATCTCCAAAGAAATATCTATTGGTCCTTATATCCTTTCTGGAGGAGAAATAGCAGCAGCTGTAGTAGTAGAATCGATAGCAAGATTATTACCTGGAGTCATACATAATCATGATTCCATAAAATATGATACCTTTCATAAAGGAGTTAACTTCTATGCTCCTCCTATTTATACTCGTCCAGAAATTTATAAAGGATGGACCGTTCCACCAATTCTTTTGTCTGGTAATCATCGAAAAATAAAAGAATGGATTGATGAAAAATCAAACAAAAAGAAATTAGATTTTTAAAATTCTAATTTCCTTTTATGTTTATGAAAATAGAACTTTACTAGAAAAAAAACCTCTTAAGTTCTAAATTACTATTTTTTATAAACTAGAAATAACAAGTTTTCACGTGATAACATTTTTGTTCTATATTTGATAGTAAAAACTATCAATTTTTTATGAAAAAAAGAAAAATTTACTCTGAAAATTAGAATGAATGTATTATGAGTAAAAATACGAGTAATTATACAGCAGATAGTATTCAATCTCTTGAAGGGATTGAACATATAAGGATGAGACCTTCTATGTATATTGGAGACGTAGGAATGAAAGGTTTACATCATCTTGTAAATGAAGTTATAGATAATTCTGTAGATGAATCTTTAGCGGGTTTTTGTAATAAAATATGGGTTACGATCCATAATAATGGATTTATAACCATTGTTGATAACGGACGTGGAATTCCTGTAGGAATTCATAAAAAAGAAGGAATATCTGCTCTTGAAGTTGTTATGACTAAAATTGGAGCTGGAGGTAAGTTTGATAAAAATTCCTATAAAGTATCTGGAGGTTTACATGGGGTAGGTATTTCTTGTGTAAACGCATTATCAAAAAAACTTATAGTAACTATATATCGTAATGGTGAAATTTACCAACAAGAATATTTTAAAGGAAAATCTATTAATAATGTAAAATGTTTAGGAAAAACAAATATGAGAGGAACGAAAATACATTATATAGCTGATAATTCTATTTTTAGTTCTATATCATATAGTTATGAAATATTATCTAGTCGTTTAAGAGAATTGTCTTTTCTAAATAAAGGACTCCATCTCTTTTTACAAGACGAAAGAATCCATAAAAAAGAAGTTTTTTACTCTAAAAATGGAATAAAAGAATTTCTTTTTCTTTTAGATAAAAATGAAGAAGTTTTAACTAAAAATATTATTTCTATTACAGGTGAAAAAGAAAATACCGTTTTGGAAATTTCCATGCAATACAATACTTCTTTTAAAGAAAAAATTTATTCTTATGTGAATAATATAAATACTCAAGAGGGAGGAACTCATATTTCTGGTTTTAGAAGAGCCTTAACAAGAACTTTAAAAAAATATGCGGAAGAATATGGTCCATTATCCAAAGAAAAAGTAGATTTAACTGGAGAAGACTTTAGGGAAGGCCTTACAGCTATTATATCTGTAAAGGTTATGGAACCTCAGTTTGAAGGACAAACTAAAACAAAATTAAGTAATCAAGAAGTGGGTGGTGTTGTAGAAAAAATAGTGGGTGAAATTTTATCCACTTATCTAGAAGAACATCCTATTGATAGAAAAAAAATAATCGATAAAGTCATTTTATCTGCAAAAGCACGTAAAGCAGCTAAGAAAGCTCGTGAATTTATACAAAAAAAAAATACACTGTATAATAGTGTTTTGCCTGGTAAATTAGCAGATTGTTCTTTAAATGATCCAGAAACTTGTGAAATTTATTTAGTAGAAGGAGATTCTGCAGGAGGAACAGCTAAACAAGGAAGAGATAGAAATTTTCAAGCAATTTTACCATTGAGAGGTAAAATTTTAAATGTTGAAAAATCTATTTCATATAAAATATTTGAAAATGAAGAAATAAGAAATATATTTACTTCTTTAGGGGTTACTTTTTCTAATGAAAAAAATCAAAAAGATTTAAATATAGAAAGACTAAGATATAATAAAATCATTATTATGACAGATGCGGATATAGATGGAAGTCATATTTCTACTTTAATTTTAACTTTGTTTTTCCGTTATTTGAAACCATTAATAGAAAAAGGACATATCTATATAGCGACTCCTCCTCTTTATTTAATACGAAAAGGAAAGAATTTTCAATATGCTTGGAATGATAAGGAAAGAGAAACAATTTTACATAAATTTGGAGGTAGAAAACATGTAAATGTTCAACGTTATAAGGGTTTAGGAGAAATGAATGCAGATCAACTTTGGGAAACAACCATGAATCCCGAAAAAAGAACTTTACGAAAGATTCATATAGAGGATCATTCGGATGCTGATAAAATATTTTCCATTCTTATGGGAGATGAAGTTCCACCACGTAGAAATTTTATAGAAAAAAATGCTATCTATGCGAAATTAGATGTTTAGATATGTGTAATAAAACAAATTTCTCATGAATTATATTCAATCAATCCTACTAGGTTTTATTGAAGGTATTACAGAATTTTTACCAATTTCCTCTACAGGACATATGATAATTGCAGCTTACTTCATGGGAATTATGGAAAAAGAATTTACTAAATTATTCTTAATATCTGTTCAAGTTGGAGCAGTTTGTTCAGTTCTTTTTTTATATAGAAAAAAGTTCTTTCTTCAAAAGAAAGATTTTTATATAAAGCTAGTTTTAGCTTGTATACCTATAGTGTTTGTTGGTTTTTTTTTTAAAAATCAAATAAATTTTTTTTTGGAAAAAAAACTTATAGTGGCTTTTTCTCTTATTATAGGAGGTTTTATAATTATTCAACTGGAAAATTTTTATGAAAAAAAAATTCATAAAAGTAATCATATAACTTATTTACAAGCTTTTAATATTGGATTATTTCAATGTCTATCTGTCATTCCTGGAGTATCTAGGAGTGCTACTATTATAGCTGCGTGTATGATTCAAAAAATTAATAGGAATAAAGCTATTGAATTTTCTTTTTTTTTATCTTTACCTGTTATTGGAATGGCTACATGTAAAAAATTATTTGATCATTTTTTTCAATTAAATTATTTATCATATAAATTTTATTTTTTAGAATTTGTAAAAAATATAAAATACAAAGATCTTTTTATTATACAGCAGGAGATAAAATTATTAATGATTGGAAACATTGTTTCTTTTATTACAGCTCTTCTATCCATCAAATTTTTTGTGGATTATTTAAAAAATAATAATTTTAGATTATTTGGATATTATAGAATCATTTTAGGGATGATTTTTGTTTTTATCCATTATTTTATCAAACCTATTGGAAAACTTTAAAAAAAGTTTTAAAAAAAATTCAATATAAAAAGTTGTTTTATTCTTTTTTCTTTTTTAACCAAGAATGAAATTTTTGAAGAGCCTCTTCATCACTTAAAACTTTTTTTTTAACACCTTCTAATAAATGTTTTTTTAATAAAACTCCTTTTTTGGAAAAAATAGATTTTACTGTATCCGTAGGTTGTGCTCCATTCATCAACCATGATACAGATTCCTGGATTTTTAATCTGATTAAAGGAGGATCATAATGAGGATTATAGGTTCCTAGCTTTTCAAGGAATTTACCATCTCTTGGAGAACGAGAATCTGCTACAATGATGTGATAAATAGGCTTATGTTTTTTTCCAATTCTTTTTAAACGTATTTTAACAGACATTATTGATTTTTTTCTATAGCTGTGTAATATAATACAAAAAAAATTAAGGATAGAAAGAGATTTTTTTGATCTAAAAATAGCTTTATTCATAATTATTGTTTTTGAAAAAAAATGGTATATATTTACATTTTTCATAGACCCGTTGTGTAACGGTAGCACAGCAGATTTTGGTTCTGTAAGTTAGGGTTCGAATCCCTACGGGTCTGTTTCCTTTATTAATAAGATATAGATGTTGAATTTTTTTTACAAAATGAGTATTGGGATGAGAGTAAAAAAAGAAAAAGTTTTGCTGATAGCACTTTTAAGTGTTTTCGCTTATATTTTTATTCATTTATTAAAATCATTTTTTGGCATTGATAAATGGACTCTTTGTACATTAAGATGTTTCGTTATATCTATTTTCGTTTTTTATGCTATTCTAAAAAAAGATTTAACTACTTGGATCTTGTTATCTATTATGATAGGAATAGAGTTTGGACTAGATTTACCTAAAATTGCAATAGAATTAAGATTCCTGTCTAAAATATTTTTGAGAATGATCAAAACTATTATAGCTCCGATTTTATTTTCAACTTTAGTAGTTGGAATAGCTAGTCATTCTAATATCAAACAATTAGGTAATATGGGCTGGAAATCCCTCTTGTATTTTGAGATAGTAACCACTTTAGCTTTATTTATTGGTCTGATAGCTATTAATGTATCTCAAGCTGGAGTAGGCATCACTATACCTTCAAGTATCGATGAACAACAATTACCAAAAGTAGAAAGTAAAACGTGGCAAGATACCGTTCTTCATGTTTTTCCAGAGAATTTCATTAAATCTATATATCATGGAGAAGTATTACCTATTGTTGTCTTTTCTGTTTTATTTGGTATATCTATGGTTTTTTTAAGTGAAAAAAAACGTAGTCCTATATTATTATTTGCAGAAAGTCTTTCAGAAATCATGTTTAAATTTACCAAAATAATCATGTATTTTGCTCCTATAGGAGTAGGATCTGCTATAGCTTATACGGTAGGACATATGGGTTTAGATATTTTATATAATCTTTTTCAATTATTATTTACTCTTTACATTGCTTTGCTTTTATTTTTGATGATTGTTTTATTCCCCATCCTTTTATGGATTAAAATACCTTTAAGAGGATTTGTAAAAGCATTAACAGAACCAGTTTCATTAGCTTTTGCTACAACAAGTTCAGAATCAGCTTTACCTCTTCTTATGGAAAATTTAGAAAAATTAGGAGTTCCTAGAAAAATTGTTTCTTTTGTAATTCCTACAGGTTATAGTTTTAATTTAGATGGAACGACTCTGTATTTATCTTTAGCTACCGTTTTTGTTGCACAAGCATCTGGAATTCCCTTAAGTTTTAGCCAACAAATATTTATAGGTTTAACTTTAATTTTAACCAGTAAAGGTGTAGCTGGTGTACCTAGAGCCTCTTTAGTTATCCTTTTAGCTACAGTAACGTCTTTTGGGTTACCTACTTGGCCTATATTGGCTATTATAGGAATAGATGAATTGATGGATATGGCTCGGACAACTGTAAATGTTATCGGAAATGGTTTAGCTAGTTGTGTTATTGCTCGTTCTGAAGGAGAATTTAATGATAATAAAATGTTAGATTATATAAAAAAAAATAATAACGTGAATTAAATCGTACTTGAAAGATTTTCATGAAAAAAAATTATTTTATTTATAAGAAAAAAAGATGTTTTATAGTGACAAATGGAGAGGTAAAGAAGAGAAGTCCTTCTAATATTGCTTTAATAAAATATTGGGGGAAAAAAAAAAAGAAAATTCAAATTCCGTTAAATTCATCTATTAGTTATTCTTTAGGAGACATTTATACAGAAACAAAATTAATTTATCATATTAGAAAAAAAAAAAATCTATAAAGGTTTTCTTTTGTGGAAAAGAGAAAAAAAGTTTTCTTCCAAAAATTTTAGAATTTTTTCATAGAATTTCATTTTATTGTTCTTATTTAAAAAATTTCAATTTCGTAATAGAAACAATCAATACTTTTCCACATAGTAGTGGATTAGCTTCATCAGCTTCCTCTATGAGTTCCTTAGCTTTATGCATTATGGAAATAGAAAAAAAATTGGTTCCATCTTTAAATGAAGACTTTTTTTTTAAAAAAGCTTCATTCTTAGCTAGATTAGGTTCCGGAAGTGCATGCCGATCTATATATCCTGGACTTGTAGTTTGGGGTTTTCATAAATCTATAAGTGGAAGCAATAACTTCTATTCTATACCTTATCCCTATAAGGTCCATCCTATTTTTACACAAATGGAAGATACTATACTAGTAATAGATGACAAACCTAAAAAACTTTTGAGCTCAAAAGGACATAAATTAATGAATAATCATCCTTATGCTAGGGATAGATATAAAAGTGCTAATAAAAATATGGATAAAATGATATCCATATTGAAAACCGGAGATATACGAAGTTTTGGAGAATTAATAGAACATGAGGCTTTGACTCTTCATGCAATGACTATGACTTCTTCTCCTTATTTTTTTTGGATGAAACCTAATACACTTCATGTTATTTATAAGATATTTGAGTTTAGGCATCAAAGCAAAATAAATATTTTTTTTACATTAGATGCAGGAGCAAACGTTCACCTTATATATCCAATTCAAGAAAGAGGACCTATTCTAAAATGGATAGATAATGACCTTTTTTTTTGCAAAAAAATCATCAAAAGTTTTTGTAAATAAATCGATTGATTATCTATCTTTGTTTGGTTTATTTTTTTTGAATTTTTTCATCTGTGAAACAAATGGTGGGTGTAGCTCAGTAGGTTTAGAGCATCAGATTGTGGTTCTGAGGGTCGCCGGTTCGAATCCGGTCATCCACCCCATATGGGGTTTTTAATTCAAAACTTGTTTGATCCTTTTAAAAGCCTCTATTATTTTATCCTCTTTAGATGCATAAGAAATTCGTAAACATTCATTATCTCCAAAAGCACTACCACTGACAGTAGCTACTTTAGCTTTATCAAGTAAAAAAATAGAAAGTTCATCAGAATTCATAATTTTCTTTCCGTCAACTTTTTTTCCAAAAAAAGAAGAAATATTTGGAAAAACATAGAAAGCTCCATATGGTTTATTGACGTGAAATCCATCAATTTTTTTGATCATTTCTAAAACTAAATCTCTTCTTTTTTCAAATTCTTTAATCATATATTCAATTTTTATTGGTGAAACTTTTAATGCCTCGATAGCTGCACGTTGTGCTATGGAATTAGCACAAGAAGTTATTTGACCTTGTATTTTATCACAAGACTTAGAAACCCATTCTGGAGCCCCAATATAACCTATCCTCCATCCAGTCATAGAGAAAGCTTTGGATAATCCATTGATGGTAATAACTTGATGATAAATTTCAGGAAAAGAAGCAATACTAGTATGTTTAACCGAATAACGAATATGTTCATATATTTCATCAGAAATAATTAGAACATTTGGATGTTTTTTGAAAATTTTTGCCAAATTTTCTAATTCTTGATAGGAATAAACACTTCCTGTAGGATTACAAGGGGTACTAAAAATAAACAATTTTGTTCGATGGGTAATATATTTTTCCAATTTTTTTGGAGATATTTTAAAATCTTCTTCCATCGTTGTTGGGATGATAACGGGAGTAGCTTCACACAATTTAACCATTTGATAATAACTAACCCAGTAGGGAGCGGGGATAATAACTTCATCATTTTTATTGAGTAAAGATAAAAAAATATTCATAATAGATTGTTTTCCTCCTGTAGAAACTACAATTTGTGATGGTGAATATTTTAATCCATTGTCACGATAAAATTTCTTGCATATTACCTCTCTAAGTTCTAAATATCCTGTTACTGGTGTATAATAATGAAAACCTTGATCTATAGCTTTTTTAGCAGAAGATAAAATAAAATCAGGAGGATAAAAATCAGGTTCTCCTAAACTTAGGTTAATAACGTCATATCCTCTATTTTTTAATTCTCTAGCTTTACTAGACATAGCTAGAGTTTGCGAATAAGATATATTTTGTAAACGGTGGGATAATCTATTTTTCATAGATGCATAATTTGAAATGATTACAAATCTAAATAAATTTGATTATAAAAAAATCTATATGGAATTGATTAAAAAATATTTTCCAGATCTATTGGAGAAACAAATCGATCAACTATCATCTTTAAAAAATATTTATTCATATTGGAATACATATGTGAATCTTATTTCTAAAAAAACATTTTGTCACTTTTATCAAAGACATATTCTTTTTTGTTTAGGAATTGCAAAAGTTTATTCTTTTTTTCCTGGATCAACGGTTATGGACTTAGGAACGGGTGGAGGGTTTCCAGGAATTCCATTATCCATTGTTTTTCCTAATACGGAATTTATATTAGTTGATTCTATTCTTAAAAAAATTAAAATAGTAGATAAAATTATAAATTCTCTCCGTTTAAAAAATGCAAAAGCTATTTGTATACGTGCAGAAAAAATAGAAAATAAATTTGATTTTGTTGTTAGTAGAGCTGTAGCAAAAATATATAAAATTCATCAATGGATAAAAAATAAATATAGATGCAAATCTATTAGTACTGGAGCTTTCTATCTAAAAGGAGGAAATCTAACCAAAGAATTAAATAGATTTCCTAATGCAGTAGAATATCCTCTAATTAATTATTTTAGAGAACCGTTTTTTATAGAAAAAAAAGTTATTTGGATTTCCAATATTTAATACAAAATTAAAATGAATCCTAAAAATATTTTTATTGAAAAAATAAAAAATAAAGGGGGATGGGTAAATTCCCATGCTCACTTAGACCGAGCTTATACTCTTACGAAAGAAAATTTTCAATATTCTTATTCTTCCTTGAAGAAAAAATGGTATTTAGTAGATGAAATGAAACGTCTATCTACAGAGGATGATATTTATGTTCGTATGGAAAAAGCTTTAGAATCCTTTTTAATACAAGGAACACAAGCTATATGCACTTTTATTGATGTGGATGAAATTATTGAAGATAGAGCATTAAAAGCAGCTAAAAAATTGAAAAAAAATTATGGTCATTTGATAAAACTTCGTTTTGCTAATCAAGTACTTAAAGGAGTTTTGAATAAAAAATCAAAATATTGGTTCGATAAATCTATAGAATTCGTAGATATTATAGGGGGTTTGCCCGCTAAAGATTATGGAAGAGAAGATGAACATATAGATATTTTATTAAAAACAGCAAAAAAAACAGGAAAATTAGTACATATACATGTAGATCAATTTAATACAGATGATGAAAAAGAAACAGAAAAACTAGCAAAAAAAACTATCGATCATGGGATGGAAGGGAAGGTAGTAGCAATACATTGTATATCTATAGCCTCTCATGATAGAAAATATCGTTATGAAATCTATGAATTAATGAAAAAAGCTAATTTAATGGTAATATCTTGTCCTATTGCATGGATTGATCATATTAGAAGTGAACGTTTAACACCTAGTCACAATTCTATTACTCCAGTAGATGAAATGCTACCAGAAGGAATTATTGTTGCTTTTGGAACAGATAATATATGTGATATATACAAACCTTTTTCTGATGGAAATTTATGGATAGAATTACGTGTCATGTTAGAAGCTTGTCATTATTATAATATTGACAATCTTGTTAAGATTGCAACGGAAAATGGTTTGAAAGTATTAGGTTTAACTCCTTCTTAAGAATTACTTTTTTATCTTTTTTCTGTACGCATTTGTGGAAAAAATAAGACTTCTTGAATAGAATTTTGTCCTGTCAATAGCATTACCAATCTGTCTATACCTATTCCAATTCCTGCTGTTGGAGGCATTCCGAATTCTAAAGATCGTATAAAATCTTTATCTAGAAAAATAGATTCATCTGTTTTATTTTCTGTTTTATTTTCTGATAATTGAAGTTGTTCTCTAAAACGATCAAGTTGATCAATAGGATCATTAAGTTCGGAATAAGAATTAGCTATTTCTTGTCCATTAATAAGAAGTTCAAAACGTTCTGATAAATTTTTTTTATGACGATGTCTTTTAGTTAAAGGACTCATCTCTACAGGATAATCAATAATAAAAGTGGGTTTTTTATAATTTTTCTCACATTTTTCTGAAAAAATATTTTCTATTAATTTAGCTTTACTCATTTGATCATTTTCTTCTATATGCAATTTTTGACAAACTTTTCTTAGTGTATCTTTATCCATTCCTTTTAGATCAAATCCAGTATATTTTTGAATGGAATCCAATATAGGGATGCGAGGAAAAGGAATCTCTAGTTCCACAAAATTTTCTTGTTGTATCATTTGAAAAATACGCTTCATAAGTTTTTCTGTAAACTTCATCATCCAATAATAATCTTTATAAGCAACATAAAGTTCTAGTACAGTAAATTCTGGATTATGAAGACGATCCATTCCTTCATTTCTAAAATTTTTAGAAAATTCATAAACTCCATTAAATCCTCCAATTATAAGTCTTTTCAAGTAAAGTTCATTAGCTATACGTAAATATAATGGAATTCTAAGAGTATTGTGATAAGTCATAAATGGACGAGCTATAGCTCCACCAGGAATAGGTTGTAAAATAGGTGTTTCTACTTCTAAATAACCCTTATTATCTAAATAATCTCTAATTATACGTATAATACGAGTACGTTTTAAAAAAATTTCTTTTACATGATCATTCACTATTAAATCTACATAACGCATACGATAACGTTGTTCAGTATTGGAAAAAGCATCGTATATTTTTTTATTTTTATCTACTTTTACTTGTGGTAAAGGACGTAAAGATTTAGAAAGTAAAGTTAATCTATGAACATGTATCGTTATTTCATTCATTTTCGTTTTAAATAGAAAACCTTTAATTCCAATAATATCTCCTATGTCTATAAGTTTTTTTAAAAGAATATTGTAAGACTCTTCTTCTCCCATTTTTTCTGAAAAAAAATGATTTTTATTAAAGTATATCTGTATGCGTCCCGTATGGTCTTTAATTTCTCCAAAAGAAGCCTTTCCTAAAATACGTAATCTAATTAAACGTCCAGCTATGCTAACATATTTTTTTTCTACAAATTTTTGATGAATATTTATAATAGGGTAAGTTATTATATATTCGTCTGGTGGATAAGGGTTTATTCCTAATTTTCTTAAATTATCTAATTTTTTTCTACGTATAATTTGTTGTTCTGATAAATTTTTCATTAAACAGACATTAAACAGAGTAGTAAGTGAACGTTATTTCTTTATTTATACGTATACGAAGGTACATTTGTTTTTTTTATTATATTCAAAAAGTTTTGAATGAAAAACTATGAAAAAAAGAATTCTCTTTTTTGAAGACTTGGGATATAAAAAATATAAAGAAACTTGGATATATCAAAAAATATTATTTAACAAACTCATCCATCAAAAAAAAATATGTGATAAAAAAATACACGGATATTTGCTTTTTGTAGAACATCCTCATGTTTACACTATAGGAAAAAATGGAAAAGAACAAAATTTGTTGGTTACCTCAAACTTTTTAAAAAAAATAAATGCTGAATTTTATCAAATAGATAGAGGAGGAGATATAACTTACCATGGTCCTGGACAATTAGTTGTATACCCAATTTTAAATATGGATTATTTTTTTACGGATATTCATAAATATTTACGTTTTTTAGAAGAAGTTGTTATTCATTTTTTATTAAAAAATTATGGAATAAAAGGTGAGAGAATAAATAAAAATACAGGAGTTTGGTTAATAAAAAACGGAACTTATAGAAAAATATGTTCCATAGGAATTAGAATAAGTCGTTGGATTACTATGCATGGTTTTTCTTTAAATATCAATACAGATTTACGATATTTTGATCATATTATTCCATGTGGTCTTTTTAATAAAGGAGTTACATCCTTAAAAGAAGAATTGAAAAATAAAATATCTTTTTATGATGCAAAAAATCTAGTAAAAAAATCTTTTCAAAAAATTTTTCATATAGAATTTATATAATAGATTTAACTATCATTATTCCATCTTTATCTACTTTTTCGAGAAAAACGTTTTGTAACGTATTTATAAATAATGGATTAATATTTATTTTTGTTCGAATATAATTATCTGTATATCCATACAAATATTTTTTATTTTTCGTATTATTCTTTTCAAATAAAACTGTTTTTTTAGTATAAAGTTGTTTCTTACAAAAAGTAAGATACTTCTCTTTTGAAAGAGTACTTAATATATTTTTTCGTTTATATTGGATTTCTTTAGTTACTTGTTCTATTAAATTAATAGCTTTTGTATTTGGTCTTTGAGAGTATGGAAATATGTGTAATGAAGATATTTCCAATTCCTTCAAAAAATAATAAGTCTCTAAAAAATGTCTATGTTTTTCTCCAGGAAATCCTACAATTATATCTGAACCAATATAAGCATCAGGAATTATATTACGTATGTATTGTATTTTTTCTTTATAAAGTTCTCGTCTATAACGTCTTTGCATATTCCCTAGTATATAATTACTCCCAGATTGTAAAGGAATATGAAAGTGAGGCATAAAAAGTTTACTTTTTGATAAAAAATCAATACACTCATTTTTCAATAAATTAGGTTCTACTGAGGATAAACGTATTCTTCCTTTTTTATTTATTTTTTGATCTATAAAACGTATTAAATCAAAAAAAGTGTAACAGGAACCTCCGTTTTCTTTTTTATATATTCCTTTTCCATAATCTCCAATATTTATCCCTGTTAATACTATTTCCTTTATCCCTTTTCTAAAAAGAAAATTTATATTATTTAATATGTTTTCTACACTGTCAGAACGAGAACCCCCTCTTGCTAGAGGGATGATACAATAACTACATTTATAATCACATCCATCTTGTATTTTTAAAAAAGAACGAGTTCTTTTTCCAATAGAAAAAGAAGAAAAATAAGAAAATTTTTTATATCTGTTTTTCGATATAATATGACCAGTTTTCTTTTTATTAAGATGATCTATAATGTGATATTTATCTTCATTTCCTAAAACTAGATCTACACCATGTATGGAAGAAACTTTATTATAATGAATTTGAGCATAACATCCAATTGCTATAATAAAAGCTTTTGAATTTTTTTTGATAAAAAAACGTACTATATACTTAAAATCTTTTTCTGCATTTTTAGTTACGGAACAAGTATTAATAACATATATATCTGCAAAACTTTTGAAAGTAACATGTTCATATTCTAAAACAGAAAATTTTCTTTCTATAGTAGATGTTTCCGAATAATTAAGTTTACATCCTATGGTATAAAATGCTATCTTTTTTCTTTTCATTATAATAATATTCCTCTCTTCTATTCTAAGTCTTCTAAGAGGAATAATAATCTAAAAGTCCACGATGAGTAGCTTTTATAGATCTTTTACCCTTTGTCCAATTTGCTGGACAGACTTCTCCACTTTTTTCATAATATTGAAGAGCATCTATCATACGAATGGCTTCATCTATATTTCTTCCTAAAGGAAAATCATTAATTAAAAGATGTCTGATAAAACCTTCTTTATCTATCAAGAATAAACCTCTATAAGATATTAGCTCTCCCGTAGCTTTTAATTCGTTTTGGTCTAAAATTAAGTTTCCAGATAAAACACCATAATTATAGGATATAGTTTTATTGATATCAGAAACTATAGGATAAGTAACGCCATGTATACCTCCTTTTTCTTTTGGAATTTGTAACCATGCCCAGTGAGATTGTTCCGTATCTGTAGATATAGCTATAACTTGAACATTCCTTTGCTCAAAGTCACGTATTTTTTCTTGAAATGCATATATTTCTGTAGGACAAACAAAAGTGAAATCTTTTGGATAGAAAAAAAGTAACACATATTTACTTCCATAAAAATGTTCTAAAGTAAAATTTTGAATAATATCTTCACCATTTAATACTGCACTAGCTGTAAAATTAGGAGCTTTTTTTGAAATTAAAGTATGTTTCATTTTTTTCTTAATTTATTGACGAATTTACCAAAATTATCATAAAAAACCAATCTTTTTCATACATATCTATGTAACTTTTTATTAAGTTTATTTTTCAAATTTGTTAAATACATAATTCTTTTCAAAATAACTTCATTTTCAACATTGCTTTTCTGAAAATTAAGAATTTCTTGTTGTATTAATTTTAATACATATAAAGATTTATATCTCAATAAAATATCCATGAGATATTGATGAATTCTCTCTTCTTTAGAAGAAACATCAATTCCTTTTTTATCCCATTTAGATAAAGAATATGTTTTTTTCTCTTTATTAAGCTTAAGGAAATTTAAATTCCCTTTTTTATGTTTTTGTAAACAAATTTGATCAAATATTTTTTGATGATGTTCCAAGAAAAAACGGAATTTACATTTTATAAATGTTTGGTATATCTCCTCAAAAACAGTAACATGATATCCTTCTTTTTTTTGAATCAGAAGATTTCCATAATTTAAAATCAAATGAATTAATTCTCTTTCTAGAATAAAAAGTGGATTTCTTTTTCCTGAATTTAAAAGAATGTTTTTTCCGATTTTATTCTTCTGTTTATTATTTTTTTGACTGATTCTTATTAATTCAGAAATTAGAACTTCTGGGCGTATATCGAATAATTTAGATGTTTCCTGAATGTATAACTCTCTTTGAATAAAATTAGATAATTTAGAAATATTATTCAATATAGTCCAAACCAAAAATGATTTTTTCATTGGATCATCTTGATGGAATTTTTCATAGATTCTCTTTTTAAAGGAAACAAAATTATAGCTATTTTTATCTAAAACATCTCTCAATTGAGAATAAGAATAATTTTTTGCCAAATAATCCGGGTCTTCTCCATTATCAAAGAATAGAACACGTAAATTCATATTTTGTTCAAGGAACATATTAATAACTCTTAAAGTAGCTTTAAGACCAGGACTGTCTCCGTCATAGAAGATGACAATAGATTTTGTAAATCTCTTAATCAATAAAATTTGATCAATAGTCAGAGAAGTTCCAGAAGAGGATACCACATTCTTTATTCCAGACTGATGTAAAGATATAACATCAGTATATCCTTCAACTAAATAACAAAAATCCTCTTTTAAAATGTTATTTTTAGCTTGAAATAAGCCATATAAAATTTTTCCTTTTTGAAAAATATCATTTTCTGACGAATTAAGATATCTTGTAGCATAAGAATTATCATCAATAATCCTACCTCCAAAACCTATAACTATTCCTAAATGATCATAAATAGGAAACATTATACGTTTACGAAAGCAGTCAAAAGGATTATTATTTTCTTTTAATACAATCAAACCAGATTTTTGTAAATCACATATATTTAAACCTTTCTTTAAAGCTACTTCTGTGAATAGTCTATAAGAAGAAGGAGCATAACCTAATTTAAATTCATGAATGGTTTGTATATTAATACCTCTTTTATTGACTAAATAACTTAATCCATTATTTTTTCCTTCTTGAGTAAAATATAATTGATTTCGGAAAAATGATTTTGCATAATCTTGTATTAAGCATAAATTTTTATATTCATGATATCTTTTTTGAACAAAAGATGAATAATTATTTCCTTGAATCTTAATATCATATTTTTTAGCTAAATAATGTAAGGATTCTACATAAGTAAAATGTTCATGCTCCATAAGAAAAGTGATGATATTTCCCCCTTTTCCAGAACTAAAATCCTTCCATATTCTTTTTTTAGGAGAGACAACAAAAGACGGATTTGTTTCTTGGGAGAAAGGACTTAATCCTCTATAATTTAGACCGCTTTTTTTTAATCGAACAAATTCTCCAATCACTTCTTCTATACAAGAAATAGAATATATTTTTTTTATAGTTTCTTTAGAAATCATAATTTTTATTTCTGACTATTTTTCATCCTACGAATTACTTTTTTTGGATTTTTACTAGAAAAAATAGTAGTTCCTGATACTAAAATATCAGCTCCATTTTTAAATAATAAAGAAGCATTTCCTAGATTAATCCCACCATCTACTTCTATAAGAGCAGAAGAATGTTTTTTTAAAATTAAATCTTTAGCATCTTCTACTTTTTTATATGTTTGATTAATAAATTTTTGTCCACTAAAGCCAGGATTAACGCTCATTAACAAAACAAAATCTATATCCATAATAATTTCTTTCAAAAGAAAAACTGGAGTATGAGGATTGACAGCTACACCTGCCTTCATGCCATGCTCTTTAATAGAAGAAATAGTCCTATTTAAATGAATACAAGCTTCATAATGAACATGTAAATGATCTGCTCCACATTCTTTAAATTGTTCTATATAACGTTCTGGTTGTAAAATCATTAAATGTACATCCATAGGTTTAGATGCATATTTTTTCATTTTTTTTATAAAAAGATTTCCAAAAGAAATATTAGAAACAAATGTTGTATCCATAATATCAATATGGAACCAATCAGCTTCACTTTCATTTAGCATTTTTATATCTTTATATAAAAAAACAAGATCCGCTGAAAGTAAAGATGGAGCTATAATTTTTCTCATATTTTTTTAATATTGATAGAAAAAAATAAGGTATTGAAATGAAATGATCATTTTTCAATGATCTATCATTTCACTAATCCCTATTTTAGAAAAACCTCCATCATGATATAAATTTTGCATTGTAACTTTTTTTGTTAAATCGGAAAAAAGTGTAATTATATAATTTGCACAATCTTGTGTAGAGGCATTTCCTAACGGAGATATCTTTTCAGATATAACGAAAAATTTGTTAAATCCTTTAATAGATTTTGCCGCTTTAGTAATGCTAGGAGATTGTGAAATTGTGTTTACTCTAACTTTATCCTTTATTCCCCAATAATAACCAAAATTACGAGTGATACTCTCTAAATACGATTTATAATCTGACATATCTCCATAATGTGGAAAAAATCTTTGAGAAGCAATATATGTTAAAGCAACAATAGATCCCCATTTATTCATAGCTTTTTTTTTCCAGGCTATCTGCATGATCTTATGATAAGAAACAGCAGATATTTCCCATCCCTTTCTCAAAAATTCATAATTGATAGAAGTATAAGAACATCCTTTTCTAATATTTATGGACATTGCTATAGAATGTAGCATAAAATCTATTTTACCACCGAAATAATCTAATGTTTTATCAAAAAGAATATTCAGATCTTCTAAAGAAGTAGCATCTGCTGGAATAACCATAGATTTAGTTTTTTTTGATAAATCATAAATTTTACTTCCCATTCTTATAGAAGAAGGTGTATTTGTTAAAACAAAAGAACCTTCTTCTTCATATACTTTTTCTGCTACTTTCCAAGCAATGGAATTTTCATCTAAAGCTCCAAATATAATTCCTTTTTTTCCCTTCAATAAATTGTAAGACATAAATATTGATTAACTAATTAATATGAGAATACTGATTTCATATGTTAAAAACATCTTTAATGATAGGTAAATAATCCAATTTTTCCCATGTAAAAAGTTCTACTTCTTGTTTTTTCTTTTTCCTTTCCCCGTCAAAGAAATATTTCCATACTTTTCTTGGTTTTTTCCCCATATGTCCATAAACTGATGTTTCCTCATATATCGGATGACAAAGTTTCAATCTTTTTGTAATAGCGTAAGGACGTAAATCAAAAATTTTTTTGATATTCAATACAATATCTTCATCAAGAAGATCCACTTTAGAAGTCCCATAAGTATTGACAAAAATACTGATAGGTTCTTCAACTCCAACTGCATAAGATATTTGTACCAATAATTCATCCGCAATACCTGCAGCTACGAGATTTTTAGCAATATGTCGTGCTGCATATGCTCCCGATCTATCCACTTTAGAAGGATCTTTTCCAGAAAAAGAACCTCCTCCATGACTTCCTCTCCCACCATAAGTATCTACTATAATTTTTCTACCGGTAAGTCCCGTATCTCCATGAGGGCCTCCGATTACAAATTTACCTGTAGTATTTATGTAATATTTTGTTCTGTCCGTAAATAATTTTTTTACTTTTTTGGAAAAGACTTTTTTTACCCTTGGTAGCAAAATATTTCTGATATCTTGAACTATTCTTTGATGCATTCTTTCTCTTGTATCGAATTCATCATGTTGAGTAGAAATTACGATAGCGTGAATATGCATAGGAATATTATTTTCAGAATATTCTAAAGTGACTTGAGACTTAGAATCTGGACGTAAGTAAGTCATTTTTTTACCTTCTTTTCGTATAGATGAAAGTTCTTTTAGTAAATAATGAGATATCTCTAATGCTAGTGGCATATAATTTTCTGTTTCTTTAATTGCATATCCAAATACAAAACCTTGATCTCCTGCTCCATATTCTTCAGATTTTCTTAACTTCCTTATTCCATGATAAAGATCTATAGATTGTTTTTGAATAGAAGAAAGAATACCACAAGAATCGGCATTGAATCTATATTCATTTTTTGTATATCCAATTTTACGAAGAATATCACGAGCCACCTTACGAACATTAACATAAGTTTTAGAATTTACTTCTCCAGCTAATATAATTTGTCCTGTAGTAACTAAAGTTTCTATCGCTACTTTTGCCTCTGGATCATCAGCTAAAAAATGATCTAATATAGTATCCGATATCTGATCCGAAATTTTATCAGGATGTCCCTCTGAAACGGATTCACTAGTAAATAAATAAGACATTTCTCTGACAAGATAAATTATTTTTTTTCTACATTTTATTCTAATCTTTTTGAATATTAATGGATTCTTTATGCAACAATTGAAAAATATCCTCAAGTATTTTTTCCGAAAGACCTAATTCTTTTCCCAATTTTATAGATTTTTTCATAATAGATTTCCATCTATTTGGCTGAAAAATTGTGATATCTTCAGATTTTTTTAAAAAACCCAATTTTTTAGAAATTTTCATTCTATCTGCTAAAAGGTGAATGATATTCTCATCTATTTCATCAATAAAAACTCTAAAATCATATAAATCCTTTTTTTTATCAAATGTAGTAGTAATATATGTTAGTTTTTTTAACATATTTAAGAGATAGACCGGAGTAATCTGTTGTTTAGCATCACTCCAAGCATGATCAGGATCACAATGACTTTCTATCATTAAACCATCATATCTAAAACGATATGCTTTTTCTGCTATCTCAAAAATACCTTCTTTGTTTCCGCAAATGTGTGATGGATCACATATCACAGGAATTCTAGGAAGAATTTTCCTAAAATTAAACAATAAATTCCAATTTGGTTGATTTCTGTATTTTGATGTTTTATAGGTGTAAAATCCACGGTGGATTACTCCTAACTTTTTTAATCCTTTACTTAATAAACGTTCTAAAGCTCCAATCCACAATTCTATATCAGGATGTATAGGATTTTTTACTAGGATAATTTTATCCTCTTCTCCTTCTAAAGAATCCGCTATTTCTTGAATAGTAAAAGGACTAGCCGTACTTCTTGCTCCTATCCAAAGAACATCAATGTCAAATGATTTTGCCAATTTAACATGTTCAGCGTTTGCTACCTCTGTGGATACCATTAACCCTGTATCTT